>JAGOWF010000095.1 GCA_018060305.1 Pyrinomonadaceae bacterium | reverse complement strand
ACCAGCTTTCGTGCCAGCTCAACCGGTTCGTCGCCGCCGGTTGCGGCATCGACGAGAACTGTCTCGCCATCAGATACGAGCACTCGCCGCTTCGCGTCCTTGCGGCCATAGCCGCGTGTCAGTATGCAGACCGTCTCACCGCGATCAGCAAGCAGGCCCGCGACATACGCGACCAGAGGCGTCTTTCCGGTGCCGCCCGTCGTGATATTCCCAATGCTGATCGTCCGCGCTCCGAGATAAAACGTAGCGAGCACACCCGTGTCATACAGGCGATTTCGCACACTGATTAGCTTGCCGTAAATGGATGCGATCAGCGACAGCATCGCCTAATTATTAACTAACCACTATCAACTAACCACTATCCACTGAAGAAAATCGGATCGCTTCGGTGGGCAGTCAAGTGGATAGCTACTTCCTGTTTGTTACCTGAATAAGCCGGTCGAGTTTGTTCTGGGCCATGCCGCTGTCGATCGAGCGTTCGGCGAGGCGGGCGGCGTGCATCGGATCTGGTGCGAGGCCGCCGACGACAAGAGCGGCGGCGGCATTGATGACGATAAGCGAACGCGCTTCGTCGCGGCGTTGACCGCCGAGGACATCGCAGATGATCGCCGCGCCTTCTTTTGCGCTTGCGACTTTAAGATGACCGATCTTGCCCGGTTTGAGGCCAAAATCGCTCGGTAAAATAGTGTAGGCACGAATGTCATTGCCTTTTACGGCGCCGACAAACGTCTTGCCGGTGAGCGTTACCTCATCGAGACCGTCGTGCCCATGGATGACCCACGCCATTTCGCTCTTGAGTATCGACAGCGCACGGGTCATGGGCTCGATCAACGATCTGTGCCAAACGCCGAGAAGCTGGCGGTTAACGCCCGCGGGATTTGCCATCAGGCCGAGGATATTTAGGCACGTGCGAATCCCGAGCGCGCTGCGCACATCGGCGAGACGCCTCAAAGCGGGATAGAACTTCGGTGCGAACATGAAGCAAAGTCCTGCTCCGCTCAGGCTCGTCTGGGCGACCTCAGGCTCGCCCGTCATCTTGACGCCGAGCTCGCTGAGAACGTCGGTGCTGCCCGCCTTAGTTGTGATACCGCGATTGCTCTGCTTGGCAACGACGAGGCCGGCACCGGCGGCGACAAATGCCGCGGCCGTCGATACGCTGAATGTCCTTGCCGGAGATGAGCCTGTTCCGGCGATATCGACAGCGGTTTTTGGTGCTCTGATCTTTACGGCCAGCGAGCGCATCACGCTGGTCATGCCGGCGAGTTCCTCGTGAGTCTCGCCCTTTGCGGTCAAGGCCGTGAGGGCCGCGGCGACCTGGTTCGATCCGCACTGCCCACTCGTGATCGCCGAAAAGAATTTTGCCGCCTCGTCCGCTGACAGATCCTCACCGCGGACAAGTTTCGCCAGATATGGGAACAGCGGCGTATCTGCCTTTGGGTTCGTCGCGGCAAGCGGAGATGACTTAAGCCAATCTGAACGGGAAGCGGGCATAGGAAAGATTTAACCACGAAAAGACACGAAAAGACACGAATCAGGGGATCAGAGGCTATAGATCTAAGAAGTTCTGCAAAAGACGTCGCCCGTGTTCGGTTAGGATCGATTCAGGATGAAACTGCACGCCCTCGATCGGCAGCGTCTTATGTCTCAGTCCCATGACGAGGCTGTCAGGTGACTCTGCTGACACTTCCAAGACCTCTGGCCAGCCGTCGCGAGCAACGACCAGCGAATGATATCGCCCGGCCTCAAAATCGTTCGGGATTCCGCTAAAAACAGTTAGCCCGTCGTGTCTGATGCGCGTCGGCTTGCCGTGCACCGGGACCGGTGAGCGCACGACACGCCCGCCAAAATGCTGCCCGATCGCCTGATGCCCGAGACAGACGCCGAGTATCGGCACCTTGCCTGCGAAGCGTTCGATCACGTTGAGAGAAATTCCGGCCGTGTCTGGCGTTCCCGGCCCCGGCGAGATCAGGATTCGTGTAGGTTTGATCGAATTTTCGATATAATCCGTTGTCACCTCATCGTTCATCACGACGCGCATCTCAGCGCCGAGCTCGCCGAGATATTGCACGAGGTTGTAAGTGAACGAATCGTAATTGTCGATGATGAGAAGCACCGGGAGAATTTAACCACATAGGAACATAGAACACATAGAAAGCGATCTAATCACTATGTGTCCTATGTGCCTATGTGGTTAAGGCTTTGCCATTAGGTCAAGCTCGTCCCGAGCAGCCAACTTCCGCCATCAACGACGAGCGTGACGCCGTTGACGTAGCTTGCGGCATCAGACGCGAGGAACAATGCCGCATTCTCGATGTCGGCGATGCGGCCAAAGCGGCCGATCGGTATCTTTCGCACCAGTTTCTCTTTTAACTCTGGCATCAGCAGGCGTTTCATCCCCTCGGTGTCTTCGATCGGGCCCGGGGCGATGCCATTGACGCGGATGCCGTGGCGGCCCCATTCGACCGAGAGGTTTCGGGTGATCGCATCGACGCCGGCCTTCGCGGCCGAGACATGTATCTGCATGGGCGTCGCGAGATAATGCAGCGTCGCCGAGATATTGATGAGCTGGCCTTTTGACGCTTTTAACGCCTCGAATGCAGCACGCGAGACGTTGAACGTGCCCTTGGTGTCGATATCGATAACGGTGCCAAAACCGTTCGCCGAAAGCTGGTCGGCCGCACACAGAAAGTTGCCAGCCGCTCCGTTCACGACAATGTCGATCTTGCCGTAATGCTCGACCGTCGCGCCAATTGCCCGCTCGACAGCCTCGTATTCGCGAACGTCAGCCGCAAAAGTAAAACATTCACCACCAAACGCCTCGACCGTCTCTTTCATCGCTGCGAGGTTCTCCTCTTTGCGGCTCGCGATGGCGAGCTTCGCACCGTGCTCGGCAAACGCCCTGGCCACTCCGCCCGTAATGCCCGTCCCGCCGCCTGTTACAAAAGCAACTTTGCCCTGTAAAATATCGGTGTTGAATACTTTGGTCATATTGGCGTGGATTTTAGCACACCGGAATTGAAACCACAGATGGACACAGATAAACACAGAAATAGATGCGTATCGCTCGGTCGAATCTTCCCTTCTGTGTCTATCTGTGTCTATCTGTGGTTAATTCTTCTTTCGGCGTGCGCGACCAAGCCTACCGACATGCGCACGCTCGTGCCGGCAGAAACGCTCGTTTATCTTGAGACCAACGACCTTGCCGCCGCTCTTCAGCCGATCGTTGACAGCAAGCCTTTTGCTGAAGTCGCTAAATCGAAGCCCGACCTTACAGCACTAAAAGGCGTTCAAGTCGCCGTCGCCGTCACCGGTTTTGAGACCAGCGAAGAAAAGGTCAACGACGAACAGAGCATCGGCAAGGTGCGGCCACGATTCGTCGCCGTCGCCGATACGCATGCGTGGGATTATCAGGCCGTCAAGTTTGCCGAGACGCGTCTTAACAGTTTTGTGCAGGAAATGCTCGGCGGCGGCACAAAAATGGGCCGCAGCCAAAGATCGCAGCAAACCGGCGGCACCTATATAACATGGACTGCAACCGACGGCCGCCTCGCCCACGCATTGATCCTCGACGCCGTCATCTATTTCGCCAACGACGAAACCGCCATCGACAAATGCCTCGCCGTCAAACGCGGTGAAGCCGACAGCATCCTCAAAACCGGCAAGATCCAACCCGCCGAGCCCGGCACGCTCGCCCGAGGCTACGTCTCAACCAACGGTGTTGCCCAGATCGCCGCCCTTGCCAGTCTATATTTTGCCTCCCGGGCCAGTGACGAAGGAGAGGTCCAAAGCGCGGTCGCAGATATCCTCCCTCGACTCATTCGCGGAACCGTAACCGACATTGCGTGGAGCACCTCACAGACAAGCGAAGGTATCGACGACAAGTGGCAGGTGAGGATGCCGGCGGAGGTTGCCGCTGTTTTCGAGGAGACCTTTGCGATCGGAGAGGAGATAGGCATTCATTCCGTACTAAACAACATGCTTATCGCTCAGCTTCCGTCGAACCCACAAAGTGCAACGCGCTACAACCTGAATAAGCCCGAATTGGCATGGCGAAGTGTTTTGCTCGTTGCACAAAAACAATTGGACCCGCTCGAAGGCAAAGTTCTGTTGGAAGTTGGAAATGTTCTGCTTGAGCCGTACGGAATTCGCGATCCGGAGCTGTTTTTGAGTTCAATTGGTGGAAAACACACACCGAGCAAGAATATTGTCACGGCGAGACTTGATCCCGATAATGAGGAGACTGTTGTTATGACAGTCGCAGGAACTACAGCACAGGCAACCGTCCAGTCCCTTTCGCCAGACTTGAAGCCACCGGAACCCATAATCGAGGGCAATGTGAACATCTGGAGTACGGTAGACAACGAAATCCAGGTGGCGTTTGACGACTGCATTAAGATCGGATCAAAAGAGAACCTGGCTCGGTTGAATGGAAGCCGTGACGGCCAATTGTCTGACATCCGTTCCGATACTTTACGAAAACTCGCCACGAGCAGGGCACCAATCACTACCGTCGGACATGATAATGTTTTGGCGCTCCAATTGGTAACAATCCTCGCTCGTGAAGGTCACGGCGACACGCAAGCCGTATCAACCTACCTCACCGAAACCCGCTTCACCAAAACCGGCATTGAGCGCAAAACCACCTCTGACTTCGGTTTTATTGGTCAGATTATTGCTCAGATAGCTCAAGATTGATCAGGTCGCAACGGCGACAAATATTAAAGCCTAGGGTTGAGCGTAGCGGAACCCCAGGATAGATTGTTAGTCATCAATCGCTCCCTGAAAGGGAGCAACACGCTGTTCGTCGCCTTCAGGGACGGCAATCAAAATACGGTCAACTACCTAGGGTTACATTCGCATCGCTCACTTCACCCTAGGCTTTAGTATTTGTCGCCGTTGGCGACAGGAATAGTGATCACTTTTTCTTAGCGGCCCTCTTTAGTTTCCGCACGTTCCGTTCGATCCACACCTCGGCGTCGTCGTATTGGGCGAATTTGCGCTCATCACGGCGGAATGCGGGCGTGTGGTTGTAGCGGCGGCCGTTGATGTGTTTGGTCGGGTGGGCGATGTGGAGCATTTCGTGGAAGACAACGTATTCGACGATGTATTGCGGGACGCTGGCCGAGTCTAGTGAGCGGCTGATGGCGACGTGGTCGTGCGTGGCGTCGTGGTGGCCGAGGATGCGATAGGTCTTGCGGGCCGACCAGGTCAGGACGGGGCGCGGGATCGAGCCGGCGAAGTAATGACTATTGACAGCGTCAAAGATCTCATCGAGGTCATAGACCGCGCCTTTTGAACTGGTCACGACCTTTCGGCCCCGGGCGCGTTTGTTGACGGCGGCGCGTTCGCGCAAGGCGTCGGACTTGCTATAGGCCGCATAGACCTCGCGTGCACCCGCGGGAATGCGTTTTCTCAGCAGCTTGCCGACCAGCACATATGCGAGGCCGCGATGACACGGCAGCGGCATATCGCTGCAAACGGTGCCGATCCGGACAAAAACCTCGCCGCTGCGAATCCTGATCGTATGATTTATGCCGATATACGGGTAAAATGAAACATGGATCGGCGGCACGGCCCGTTTTGGGTCGTAAAAACGGTAGGCTTCTTTATAGAAAGCGATGATTAGGTCGATCACAATGGGACAAATAGGTCATATAGGACGTATATGTCCTATTTTATGCAAAACGAATATAGTAAGGATTAAACATTTTTGTTGACACTCTGCCCGGCTAAATGCTATCCCTTTATATGGGAACAGCATACGCCCCAAAAGGCCTATGCATCAAACCCACCGAAATCGGAAACCTGAGCGCGACGGCAACCCAGGCACAGAGGACGCCGTGAGGCACCTCGACAGTCGCGGACAGATCATTCTGACAGCCATTATCAACGAACACTTCGTCACCGGTGAACCGGTCGGTTCGAAGGTGCTCGCCGAAAGATTTGCCCGCCAGTCGGGAATGAGTTCGGCGACCATCCGCAACGTGATGGGTGAGCTGGAGGAGCTCGGGCTGGTCGAACAGCCTCACACCTCGGCAGGGCGCGTTCCCACAGATACGGGCTATCGGTTTTACGTTGACAATCTGCTGGGCGTCCTGAGCATTTCTAATGATGACCTCCATCGCATAGGCGAGGAATTCGGATTGAATGCCCTGGACACGGGCGATACGCCCGACCGGCTGTTGGAACGGACCTCTCACTTGCTTTCTGCTCTTTCTAATAATGTAGGCATCGTGGTATCGCCTAGTTTGGCGAGTGATCGCCTGCAGCATATCGAGTTTGTCAACCTTTCTGACAATCGCGTCCTCGTGGTGCTGGTCTCGCCCCCGAATATCGTTCACAACAAGATCATTCGGACCGGCGTTGCCTTTGCCCGTGAGGAACTCGAACGCACCGCGAACTATCTCAACGCGGAGTTTGCCGGAAAGAGCCTTGCCGAGATACGTGCCGAGATCATGCGTCTCATGCACGAGGAAAAGGCGTTGTTTGACAACCTGCTTCAGACGGCAGTGATCCTTTGCTCGGAAACGATCGAGGACGATGCCGCCGGCGAGGTCTTTGTGGACGGCACGTCGAATATTCTCTCAAAGAGCGATTTTGCCGACCTCGAACGCCTGCGTGAACTGCTTCATACGATCGGTGAACGCTCACGGCTGATGCAGATACTCAATGAGTGCATCGAGCGCGATTCCGCGGCCAAAGGCGACGTCCAGATCGTCATTGGCACCGAGAATCGAAACACGTCGATGCAGCATTGTTCGCTCGTTTCGGCCCCGTACCGCATCGGCAACGGCTCGGCGGTCGGCACGTTGACCGTTCTCGGCCCCACGCGGATCGAATACGGCCGGATGATCTCGATAGTCAGCTATGTTGCACGCACGCTTGAACACATGATGTCCACGCCGCCCTCACGAAACTAATTCTGCGGTTGAATCTCTCCCGCCTCCGCCCGAAATGAAAAACCATCAGATCCCAAAGCCCGAAGAAACTCTCGACGAGTTGGACATGGATTCCAGCCCGTCGGTTGACGATTTCATCAGGGAACTTGAGGAAAAGGAAAAAGACCTGCATATCACGGCTGACCTTCAGATCGAGATCGAGGACTCGGATCTTGAGGCCGAGAGTCTGCCGCAATTTATTCAGGAAGAGTTGAAAGGCGGCGGCCCGACGGTGGCGGTCGCTGAGGCTCCATTGCCGCAGCACGCCGGCCTGAAGACGCGCGTTTTCGAGCTGCAATGTGAGGTCAACTCGCTCCAGGAAAAGGTCGTCGAGCTCAAGAATGAGCGAAAAGACATTCAGGATAAGAGCGACCAGCGTCTCAAGGACTTTCAGAACTACAAGTATCGAATGGACCGCGAACGCCGTGGCGGACACATCGACCAGGTGGCCGTCGTCACCGAAAAGCTCCTGCCCGCCATCGACAATCTCGACCGTGCTCTCGAATCCGCTGAGAAGCTCGACGGAAAGAAGAGCGACGAGTTTCAGCAGTTCTACGATGGCATCATTCTGGTAAACAAACAGGTTCGCGAGATGTTTGCCGGCATGGGCGTCGAGCCGATCAAGACCATTGGCGAAGTGTTCGATCCTAATTTTCACGAGGCAGTATCGGCTGAGAGCCGCGACGATCTGCCGCCGAACACTATCCTCGATGAAATGCTTCGCGGCTATCGCATCGGCAATCGTGTGATCCGCCATTCGATGGTAAGAGTGACCACCTCGCCAACGCCCGCGAGAAAGGCGGATGACACTGAGGCACCTAAAGCCGAGGAAGCGGAACTCGACCTCGATCTCGGCCTCGACACAGTTGCTCCCGCCGCAGAATAGACTCTCGCTCCCAAATAACCACAAGGAACACACAACGCTATGGGCAAAGTAATCGGCATTGATCTCGGCACGACTAACTGCTGCGTCTCGGTTCTCGAGGGCGGCACGGTGCAGATCATCTCGAACAAAGAGGGCGGCCGCACGACGCCTTCAGTGGTCGGCTTTACAGACAAGGACGAACGCCTCGTCGGACAGATCGCCAAGCGGCAGGCCGTGACCAACGCCGCCAACACGCTCTACGCCGTTAAGCGTCTCATCGGCCGCAAGTTCGATTCGCCCGAGGTCGAAAAGATGCGCGAGAACGTGCCGTTCGAGATCGTCAAAGCGCCAAATGGCGACGCCCACATACGCGTATTCGACCGCATATACAGCCCGCCCGAGATATCGGCTATCGTCTTGCAGCGATTAAAGTTAGCTGCCGAAGAGTTCCTTGGTGACAAGATCACCGAGGCGATCATTACAGTTCCGGCATACTTTGACGACATGCAGCGTCAGGCCACGCGCGACGCCGGCAAGATCGCTGGGCTCGAGGTCGAACGCATCATCAACGAGCCGACGGCCGCGGCACTTGCCTACGGATTTGGCAAGAGCAAGACCGAAAAGGTCGCCGTTTATGACCTCGGCGGCGGCACGTTTGATATCTCGATCCTTGAGATCAATGACGGCGTTTTTGAGGTGCTCTCAACGTCCGGCAATACGTTCCTCGGCGGTGAAGATCTTGACCAGCGGATCATCGAATGGCTGGTCGAGGAATTCAAAAGAGAGAACGCCATCGATCTCAAAGGCGACCGCCTCGCACTACAGCGTCTCAAGGAAGCGGCCGAGCGGGCCAAGTGCGAGCTCTCGAGCGTCACCGAGACAACCGTCAGCCTGCCCTTCATCGCTGCCGACGCATCGGGGCCGAAGCACATCAACATGACGCTGAGCCGCGACAAATTCGAGGAGCTTGTCCGCGACCTCGTCGAATCGTCGGTCGAGCCATGCCAAAAGGCACTTTGGGATGCCAAGCTTCAGCCGAACGACATCGACAAAGTAATACTTGTCGGCGGCCAGACACGTTCGCCGATCATCACGCGGACGGTGACCGAGGTCTTTGGCAAGGAGCCTTCGTCAGAGATAAATCCGGACGAGGTCGTCGCGATGGGAGCCGCCATCCAGGGCGGCGTGCTGACCGGTGACGTCAAGGACATCGTCCTGCTCGACGTGCTGCCTCTGTCATTAGGACTGGAAACGCGGGGCGGCCTTTACGTAAAGCTTATCTCGCGTAACTCGACCATTCCGCTCAAGAATACGATGACCTTTACGACGGTCGTCGATAACCAGCAATCGGTCGAGATCCACATTTTGCAGGGCGAACGCGAGATCTCGTCCGCAAACCGCAGCCTCGCAAAATTCGAGCTGGTCGGCATTCCGCCCAGTCCGCGCGGCGTGCCGCAGATCGACGTTTCGTTCGAGATCGACGCCAACGGCATCGTCAGCGTTTCGGCCAAGGACAAGATGACCGGCCTCGAACAGGCGATGCAGATCACGCCATCCAGCGGCCTCTCGCCCGACGAGATCGAAAAGCTCATCATCGAAGCCGAGACCTCGATCGA
>JAGOWF010000094.1 GCA_018060305.1 Pyrinomonadaceae bacterium | reverse complement strand
CTGCATCTGCGGGCCGGGTCGTTTCCGGTTATTCGCGTGACGGGCGAGCTAAAGCCGTTGTCGGGCGTGAGCAAACTGTCGCAGGACGAGACGCTCGAGATGGCGTTCTCGATGATGTCGAACCGCCAAAAGCAGCACTTTAAGGAGGCCTACGAGGTAGATATCGGTTACGGTGTGGCGGGGCTGGGGCGATTTCGCGTAAATATCTTTCAGCAGCGAAACTCTATCGGCATCGTCGCCCGCGTGATCTCAGACACGGTCAAATCCTTTTCCGAGCTTGGCCTGCCGCCGATACTAAGTAAGATCGCCGACGAGAACCGCGGCCTGATCCTCGTCACCGGCACAACCGGCTCGGGCAAATCGACGACGCTCTCCGGGATAGTCAATCACATCAACGAGGCTCGCAATTGCCACATCGTCACGATCGAGGACCCGATCGAGTTTCTTCACAAGGACAAACAGTCGTTCATCACCCAGCGTGAAGTCGATGTTGATACGCGATCGTTTGCCGAGGCTCTTCGCGGATCTCTTCGCCAGGATCCTGACGTGATACTCGTAGGCGAAATGCGCGACCTCGAAACGATCGAGACCGCTCTGGTGGCCGCCGAGACTGGCCACCTCGTGCTGTCCACACTGCACACGCTCGACGCGCCCGAGACGCTGACAAGGATCATCTCGGCGTTCCCGCCCTATCAGCAGAAATCAATAAGATTGCAGTTGGCAGGGTTACTAAAGGCTGTTGTGTCGCAGCGGCTTATGAAGAGCGCCAAGGGTAACAGCCGTATTCCTGCCGTTGAGGTATTAGTGTCAACGCCGCTGATAAGGGATTACATCCTCCACGAAGACAAGACCGCGAGCATCCGCGACGCGATCGCCGCCGGCACCTCGCAGTACGGGATGCAGACCTTTGACCAATCGCTATTTTACCTATACCAATCGGGCCTTATCACGCTCGACGAAGCTCTGCGCGGTTCGACAAATCCCGACGAGTTCAGATTGCGGCTCGCCGGCATTCAGAACACGACAACTTCATCCCGCGAAGAGATGGAGAAAAATTCGGGTGTTGCCTCCATCACCGAGGTCATCGAGCGAAGCTGAGTCGGCCGTATCACCCAAGTCCCAAAAGCGCCTTTCGAGGCGCTTTTCTCATCTCGCAAAGTCGGCTCAAACGTCGATTTATAAAGGATTTTTGCCGCTTTCACCTTGACAGCGCACGCACATTGCGCGTAGATTTAAGTTTTGCCACCGCGTGCGACTAGCCGGGAAACGAATCGATCAACGTTGTCCGCCTTTGATGTCCGCCTTTGGGATAGCAATTAGACGAATGACGGATCGATTTTTGGCTGTATTGTGGCGATGGTAAATTATTGAAAACAAGTAACTTAGATAAGGAATTAGACGTACCGTAAATGACAAACGAGGTTAACCTGGACGCTGAGGAATCGAATTCGATCGAGAAAACAGCGAGTGAACAAACAGAGGCAATTTCCACCCCCGAGGCTGCGCCGGCCGTAGAGACAGCCGCAGCAGCACCGGAGATGACCGCCGAAGCGCCGGTCGAGGCTTCCACAGAGGCACCGACCGACATAGCAACGGAGACTCCAGCCGCACAGTCCGAAGCAACGGCCATCGTAGCATCGGCCCCGGCAGAAGCGCCGGTTGCGGAAGCCTCTTCGGAACCGGCACCGGCAGAGGCCCCCGTCGCGGAAGCAGTTACCGAACCGGCAACGGCTGAAACGCCTGTCGCAGATGCAGTTACTGCACCTGCCTCGGCTGCTCCTGAGCCGCCGGTGACCGCTCCGGCCGCCCCGGCGGGCGAGGAATCGCAGGCGCCGAACGAGATCGACTTTGGCGCGATCCTCGAACAGTTTGAGGCGGACAAGGCCGATTTTGAGAACGGCGAACTGGTGAACGGCACCGTCGTCGGCGTCAACGAGCGCGGCGTTTTGATCGATTTTGGCCATAAATCAGAGGGATTTGTTCCGCTCGAGGAGTTTACAGGCCCTGACGGCGAGATCACTGCCAACCGCGGCGATAAGGTCGAGGTCGTCATTCGCAGCATGCACTCGAGCGAGGGTGCACCGCTACTGTCGCGCATCGATGCACTTGGCCGCAAAGTCTGGGATGAGCTTGAGACGGCATTCCGCGAGGAAAGGCCTGTCACGGGCCGCGTCGTTGACAAGACAAAGGGCGGCCTTCGCCTTGACCTCAACGGCATCGAGGCGTTCCTGCCCGGCTCGCAGATCGACTCGCGGCCGATCAGGGGCCTCGACAGTTACATTGGCGAAGACATCGAGGCGCGGATCATCAAGTTCAGCAAGCGCCGCAACAACATCGTCCTTTCGCGAAAGATCATCACTGACGAGGTCGTCAATGCACAAAAGGCCGAGACCATGGCCAATGTCGATGTCGGCTTTATTGTGGATGGGACGATCAAGAACCTGACCGAATACGGCGCTTTTGTCGATATCGGCGGTATTGATGGCCTGCTCCATGTCACGGATATGTCGTGGGGCCGCATCCAGCATCCGAGCGATAAGTTCAGCCCTGGCGAGCACCTGCAGGTAAAGATCCTTAAGCTGGACCGAGAAAAAGAGAAGGTTTCGCTGGGCTACAAGCAGCTTCAGCCCGACCCTTGGTCAACCGTCGTCGAGGTTTATCCGGTCAACACAAAACTCAACGGCACCGTGTCGTCGGTGACGGATTATGGCGTTTTCGTTGAACTTGAATCCGGCGTCGAAGGCCTCGTCCATGTCTCGGAGATCTCATGGTCACGGCGTGCCCAGAGCCCGAAGCGGATGTTCCAAAAGGGACAGCAGGTCGAGGTTCAGGTGCTCGGCGTTGACACGGTCGAGCGGCGTATCAGCCTCGGAATGAAGCAATTCCAGGACAATCCGTGGGAAACGGTTGATCTGCGCTATCCGGTCGGCTCACGCGTTCAGGGCCGCGTCAGGAACCTCACGGATTTCGGCGCGTTTGTTGAGTTAGAAGAAGGCATCGATGGCCTCGTGCATGTTTCGGACATCACCTGGGCCAAGAAGATCAAGCACCCCAAGGACATTCTCGCCAAAGATCAGGAGATCGAGGCGATCGTCACGAATATCGACAAGCGCGGCCAGCGGCTTTCATTGTCGATGAAGGACCTGACGCCGAGCGCGTGGGAGACGTTCGTAGCTACTCATCGTCCCGGTGATGTGGTGAAGGGCACCGTTTCGCGTTTCACAAATTTTGGCGTATTTGTGGAGCTTGGTGAGGGGCTCGAGGGTCTCTGTCACATCTCGGAACTCTCAGACGAACGTGTCGAGCGGCCCGAATCGGTTGCCGAGCTCGGCCAGGAACTCGACTTCAAGATCCTGCGCATCGAGCCCGGCGATCAAAAGATCGGCCTGTCGCGGCGTGCGGTTGGCAAGGACGACGAACCGGTCGTTGACACTCGCATTTACTCAACCGAAGCGAAGGGCGGCATGGCCTCACTCGGTGAGCTTGCTAACCTGAAGTTTGGCGGTGACACGGCTCCCGCCGAGGAAGCACCAAAGAAAAAAGCAAAGGCGAAGAAGGAAACGGCGAAAGAGCCGGTAAACGAAGTCGCTGCGGAGGAACCGGCGACTGAAGCCGTAGCAGCCGCCGAGGAAATCCCGACGGCCGAAACTCCGGCGGAAGAAGACCCGGCGTCCGAGGCTGAACCTGCGGCAGAAGCCGTTGCCGAGTCGGCTGTTGAAGAGACACCGGCAGCGGCAGCACCGGCAGATGAAGTCCCCGAGGCTGAACCGGTAGCAGAAGCCGTCGCCGAGGCGGCGGTTGAAGAAGCACCGGCAGGCGAAGAACCGGCAGAGGAGACGCCGGCCGCCGAAGCTGAACCTGCGGCCGAGGTCGTCGCAGAGCCGATAGTCGAGGATACACCGGCACCGGAAGCCACCGAATCCACAGTTGAGGCAGCCGAGGCGGCCGATACCCCGACGGCCGAAACCGAAGAACCGGAGGCTGCGGAAGCAACAGACGCTCCTGCGGCAGAGATCGAGGCCGCAGCCGAGGACGCCGAGACCAAAGCGGCCGAGGGCGCAAATTAATTAAGGGCAGTTACGGGAATTAGTCTTTTTTGGAGAGCGAAAGGACATGACAAAAGCTGATCTGGTTGAGAGGGTGGCCCGCGAGGCCGACATGACCAAAAAGGATGCCGAGCAGCTCGTCGAGATAATCTTCGACAGCATAACGGGCACTCTTAACAGGGGCGAAAAGATTGAGTTGCGCGGCTTTGGCAGCTTTAGAGTCCGTGAGCGGAATTCGCGAAAGGGTCGCAATCCAAAAACCGGCGAGACGGTCGATATTCCGGCGAAGCGAGTGGCCTATTTCAAGCCCGGCAAAGAGCTGAAGGAGCTGATAAACAAAGGCGACTAGGTGGACGTTCTTTGGAGCCCATGGCGTTTTGATTACATTAGTCGCGGCCAGGAACGATCGCCCGGCGGCTGCGTATTCTGCGAGATACTCAATAGCTCGGCCGGCGATGAGGAGAAATTCATCCTCCGTCGGGCCGAGTATAATTTTGTCATCCTCAACATCTATCCCTACACGTCCGGCCATCTGATGGTCGTGCCATACGAGCATTTTTCTACGCTCGTCGAGGCACCAAAAGCCACGACCGACGAGATGATGGACCTGACCAAAAAGGCACAGGCCGCGCTCTCTGAGGTTTACAGTCCCAACGGTATCAATCTGGGCATGAATCTCGGCAAAGCCGCGGGCGCGGGCGTCGAGGGCCATTTTCACATGCACGTACTTCCCCGCTGGATCGGCGACGCCAACTTCATGACCGCGATCGGCCAAACGCGGACAATCCCCGAGACGCTTACGGACACATATAAGAGGCTAAAAACGGTAATGTCCTAGGGCAATATATTTCTGCCCCAAACTGTATCGACAAGACGTGAGACTGTATCGACATTTTTTGCTTGTTGTATCGACAATTCTCGAGGCAAGACTTTTTCCGTCATTCTTCCGTGTCGCCGTCATCATCCGATTTTGGGTTATCGGCGGCATCGTCCCGTTCCGTGCAGCTGTATCACAACCGGCAGAACGGTAAGATCTAGACCGCGGCCTCGACCTTCGGAACGACAAGATAAGCTGCAAGCAGATTCACGAAGATCAGTCCGGTGAGGATGATTGGCGGCAGGAACGTAAATAAGGCCATTACCGCAAAAATCGCCCCGAAGACGATCAGATTAATGGCGATGATGCCCTTCATGACGTTCGGTTCGGTCTGTTTCCACAACAGATAGCCGAGTGTCAGGCCGCCGAGCAGGCACACGAAAGAGAAACACGAACTCAACGCCAACATAAGGTCAGCCGTCGTCGGTGCAAAGCCGCCGCCCATGTCCCTGCGATAGGTCGTAAGCAGGGTCATCAATTGCTGCTCGGTCTCATTCTCGGCCTTCGGCGCAACAAAGAGGCTCAGCGAATGCACGATCGCGGTCAACGACTGGAATAGAACCGCCGCCGACAGCCAGAATGTATAGCGCTTGAGCATATCTTTTTTTATTTACGCAGCCCGAATTAGCCTATGGTTCCGTCCAACGTAAACGCGATGCTAGACTACTTCGCCGAACGCGCATCGGCCCTGTCCGGCTGATGCGAGCGGTCCATCGCCTCGTCCTCAATCTCGCCGCCCGGCGAAACCGGGATCTCCGCCGGATCCGAATACTTCATCTTTCCCATTGTCTCGGCCTCGTCAGCTAGTCGAAATTGTCCTGATGTCGGCGGCACATAGCCCGGATAATCGACACGCGAATGATAGATCGCAACGAGTGATTTGATCATCGATTCTCTGATCTGCGTCAGTTCGCGCAAGGTCAGGTCGCACTCGTCCAACTGATCGTCGGTCAGAATGGCATCGACTATTTTGGTGACAATAAATCGAATGTTCTCCGGCGTCGGTTCTGCCAGCGACCGAGCCGCCGCCTCGCACGAATCCGCGATCATCATGATCGCAGCCTCTTTGAACTGCGGCTTTGGTCCCGGATACCTAAAATCGTTCTCCTCGACGACATCCTCCGGCCGTGCCTGGGCCTGGGCCTTTTTTAGGAAATAATGAAGCGTGCGCGTCCCATGATGCTGCGGAATGAAATCGACTATCCGAGCCGGCAGGCCGATCTCCTTGCCGAGCTTCATACCATATGTCACGTGGCTGATGATGATCTTTGCGCTCTGGATCGGATTGAGGCGGTCGTGCGGATTCTCTTTCAGTTGGTTCTCAACAAAATGCTCGGGGGCAGCCGTCTTGCCGATATCGTGATAAAGGGCTCCGATGCGGGCCAGAAGGCCATTCGCGTTCACAACGCGGCAGGCCTCTTCGGCAAGCTGGCCGACGGCATGTGAATGCTGATTTGTGCCCGGTGCGCGCAACGCGAGCTGGCCGAGGACAGGCAGATCAGCATTGGACAATTCAAGCAGTTTCACATCGGTCAGGATCCCGAAAAATGATTCGCAGATCGGGAGCAGCACCGCCGTGACAGCGGCGGTAATAATGCCGCCCGCAAGCCCGCATGCGATGGCCAATGCGATCGTATTCAGCGTAAAAGCCTGCTGAGTGAAAGCTATCAGGGCGATCCCTAATAACGCGCTTGCCGCGCCGATAAGCCCGCCGGCGAGCGTCACTGTCTGGCGGCTTCGGTAACGGCTGATGCCGTAAACCGCGACCGATGAAACGATCGCGGAATATAAGGCAAACTCGATCCCGCGTGGTGCTAACAGGCCTGTTATCAATGAGTTGACCACGCCGACAACCAATGCTGTCGGCTTGTCGGCCAGAAGTGCCATCACCAGGCTGCCGGTTGCCACAGGTATCGCGAGCGACCAGAGCATCGCGTCGTTCAACGGAGCACTTACGTTTTGGGCCGCAGTAAATTCAGCAAGCCTAAAAAGCGCTGACGCGATCAACGTCTGTATGAAAACGACGAACGCCAACAGTGCAAACGTCCTCCGCTCCGATAGTGCGAGCCTCGGCACCACACCGCGATGCTGAACGAACCGCCATGCGACCCAATAGAGCGCACCGATCATCACCAACAGGCCGATAAAGCGATTTGCCTGTCTCGATGTCGAGGCAAAGCCATGAATGGCAGCGATCTTGGCTAAGGCATCTGTCGTGATGACCTCGCCGACACCGACGATCTTCTGGCCCCGCTTGAGGCTGATCGCACGAGGCTGGACGGCAGCCGCAGCAGTCTCGCGTCCGGCTTCAGTTGCGACACTATCGTAGGTCACGCTGGGTTCGATCAGGATTTGCCCGGCCGAATAAAAGGCCTCGATCTCTTTTGCGGAGAAACCCCTGACCCCGGATAGTTTAAGACGCAGTCCTTCGCGAGCCTCAGACAAGGATGTCCAGTTCGTTTCCGGCATCGCGACGGTTGACCTCGCTGCCGGGCGAGATGGGTCAAAGATCGTGACCTCGTCGGCAAAGTACTGCTTTTCCGAATCGTCGTAGATGTACCCGCTTGCGGCCTCTCGGATCGCACTTTTTACGACCTCGATCTCGTTCGGCGTAAAGCGGCGAGCAGATAGTAGTCTGGCCACATCTCCCGAGCCGGGCCACAGTAGATCGCCTGTCGCGTTTGTGTTCGACCGAGTTTTCGCTTGATCCGGGTGGCTCTGGATATTCTCCCACGTCGAGACAAACGCCCGCACGGCAGACTCGCCGCGATTGGCCGAGTAGCGAAAGATCGGTTTGACCTTTCGACGGGCGTCTTCACGGTCGAGTTCGGTCGCTTCCTCGTTAACGACGTAAATATCTGCGGGCGAGACGATCTGCTCCTTCGCAATATCGCCGGCCTGATACTCAGGTCCCCTCACACTCTGCCAAAATGGGTTGTGGATCAGGAAGGTGGTCAGCAGCGCAAGCAATGCAAACCCAAGCCAAAACTGCTGCCCGTCGGACAGCCGCCTGAGCGGCGCGGTGACGGCCGCGACCGCCTGCCGAGCAAGGCGCGTTACGGGCGAATTCAGGTCTCTTATGCGTTTGCTCATCGAGCTGTGGCTGGCCGTGTCTTATCGTTTTCACCGATTACGCCGCCGATCGCCTCGGCCAGGGGCCGCAGCGTTTCACGCCGGACGGCCGAAATGGCAACGCTGTTCGAGCCGGTCTCGTGGCGGACCTCGCGCGAGATCATCTCAAGTTCTTCGCCGGTCAGCAGGTCGGCCTTGTTGAGTGCGATCAGCCTCGGCGTGCCCGCGTGGCCGAGTTCCTTAAGGATGTTGTCAACCGACACGATCTGCTGCAAGGCACGTGGGTTCGCGGCATCTGCCACATGCACGAGCAGGGTGCTGTCCGCGATCTCGTCTAGTGTCGCGCGAAACGCCGAGACCAAAGCCTCTGGCAGGTCACGAATAAATCCGACCGTGTCGTTAATTATCACTTCCTGATCATACGGCAGCCTCAGCCGCCGCGAGGTCGGGTCAAGCGTCGCAAACATCTTCCGTTCGGCGTAAACGTCGCTCTGCGTTAATGCGTTGAGCAGCGTCGATTTTCCCGCATTAGTATAGCCGACAAGCGAAATGATCGGCAGATGTTTTTGGACTCGATTCTTTCGCCTCTCTTGCCGCTGGTGACCAAGTTTATCGACCTGTCGTTCAAGCTGTGATATTCGATCGCGGACGCGCCTGCGGTCGGTCTCGAGCTTCGTTTCGCCCGGCCCGCGACCGCCAATGCCGCCGGCAAGACGTGAAAAAGCCGAGTTCTGCCCGATCACGAGCCGCGGCAGCAGATACTTTAACTGCGCAAGCTCTACCTGAAGTTTTCCCTCGCGAGACTGTGCCCGTTGCGCAAAAATGTCGAGGATCAACTGCGGCCGGTCTATGACCTTTAGTTCAGTAGCCTCGCTAAGGGAGCGAACCTGTGCCGGTGTCAAGGCGGCATCAAAGACGAGCAGATCAGCCCCAAGCCGCATCGACCGGATCAACAGGTCGTCAAGCTTGCCCTTTCCCAATACGGTCTTCGGGTCGATCCGCGGCCGCCGCTGAATGACCGTATCGAGCACAAACACATCAGCAGACTCTGCAAGCTCGCGAAGTTCAGCGAGCGATTCCTCTTCCCTATCAACATCGCCCGTCGTCACACCTACCAGAATAGCTCGGTCGCGGCCCGGCTGGCGCTTTCGGGCCGTCATTCGGACACGGGCCATCTCGTCCTCGAGCGATTCGATAAGCTCTGAGAAATTCGTATCTAACTGCGACGGGACATTAGGTTCGAGATAGGCGTAAGGCAGCGAATGGCCGTTGTTTACCAGGTCAGCCGCACTCGACGGGACAAGGTGCGCCGAATAGACAAGGCCCGGCAGCCCAGTTCGGCGATCGACCTGAATTATCGACATCAGGTCTAGCCGCAGCAGAGCGAGGTCCGTCAGATCGTCCTGAGTCAGCTTCTCGCCCAACAAGTGAGTATGAACGCACC
>JAGOWF010000093.1 GCA_018060305.1 Pyrinomonadaceae bacterium | reverse complement strand
ACATTCTCGACGGCGACCGCAATGGCAAGCTGCGGGTTTTCGATCGGAGCAAGGCAGATAAAGAGAGCATCCCATTGCTCGGACATCCGCGTCTGTTGATATTCGACCCATTCGCCGTCGGCGTTTTTCTTACGTTTGGGGTACTTCTGAACGGTCCCGTCTTTGTTATAAACGGGGCGTTCTTTGTCGGCCGTTCCGGTCTTACCGCCGGTATTGATATTGGTCCCCGCAAGGATCGCCTTAACTCTAGTGCCTGTCCCGCCCGCTTCCTCGGTGACGGTGGACATAATGTCGCGGACCTCGCGGGCTTGGGCCGGCGTCAGGACTTGGGAGAATGCCTGCGGCTGGACGTCCATCTCGATCTTTGGGCGCATTAGCTTGCCTTCCATATTTCCCGGTGCCGACGCAATAAGGGCAAGCTCAAGCGGCGTCACTGTTCCGGCTCCGCCCTGTCCCATTCCAATGATCGCCGATTCGTAAAGGTTTAGGCCGGCACCGGTTGTGATAGCCGAACGCGACGGAGCTATCGCGCGTGCGAGCCTGGGGTTGGTCGTATTCCAAAAGTCAAGGTATAAGCCCTGCTTGAGTGCATCCTCACTTGTGTCAACTGCGGCGATGCCAAAAACGCCCGCTGTCTCAGCCATGCGCTGGCGACCGAGTTCATTCGCGAGACGTGAGAAAAACTGGTTACTGGATCTCTTAAACGCCTCTCTTATCGGCCCCTCGCAGCCGTGACATCCTCCGCCCGCATCGCATATCGCCCTCGAGCCGCGGAAAGGTGTATAGCATTCCGGAGCGGGCTTCGCCGGCAGATCGACGTTCTGCTTGCCGGCTCGAAATGCGGAGATCATAGTGAAGGTCTTAAAGGTCGATCCCGGCATGTAAAACTCGCGCATCGCCCGATTGACCAACGGCTTGTTCTTCTTATCAGCCTGGAGTTTAAGGTATCCCGCGAGCGTTTCCGCGTCTGACAGTTTGTATGCAGGGTTAGAATACATGGCGAGCAGGTCGCCGGTTTGTGGGTTAAGAACCACGACTGCCCCGTTTCTATCCTTTAACTGTTTAGCGGCGAAGGCCTGAAGATTCTTGTCGATGGTAATGCGGACGTCACGATTTTCCGCTTGCGGCTTTTTGTATTTTGTAAGGATTTCCCATGCCTCGGGCATCGGGTCGGCCGATTTCGAATATAGTGAGCGCTCGAGGCCGGGCTCACCACGCTCGGTCCCAAGCAAATGGGCCATTTCCTTGTCCAGAGAAAATTCTCGTCCGATCGTGCCATCCGGTTCGACCTTGTAAAAGGCCAGGGCGTTTTCGAGCGTGCCTGAGCGGTCGAGCATCCAGCCTCTAAGGTTAGCCGCACTGATGCGACGATTTCGTAGGTCCTTATAACTGAGTGCCTGAAACTTCTCATTCCAATCATCAGCATAAAAGGCCCAGTAGAATTGTGATCCAAACACGAATAAAGCAAGGATAACGAATACGACTTGCCAGACCATCAGTCCTCGATTCGCGATAGTTTGGGTAAGTTTGCGTGCGGCCCTACGCGGTAGGTCGCGCTCGAAAGTGAATTTTCGCCGGCGGAAGTTTTCGATGAACGACAGGATTAAAAAAGCGATAAGGATCGCGATCGCAAAGAGATAGACGATCGACAATCCTGCTGACGTGCGCTCTAGTATCTGTCCGCCAAAGATGTTCTCCGGCCGAAAACGAGACAGGTCAATAAGTAAGATAGGTGTAAAGCTCATTCAGTTAGGCTCGCCTTGGTCTCAGGCGCGTCATCGTCAGCATCTTCTTGAGCCCGAGCGACCGTAATATTTGCCTCGGTGTGATCGTCTGCCGCTGCCGTGGTTACGACGGTGACAGGTTCATCGTCTTCGCTCGGCTGGCCAGCAGGTTCGGGACTCTCAGGGCCTTCACGTCCACGGAATTCGAAACCGTCGATCTCGACAGTCTCGCCGGACGGTTCGTCCTCGGCTTCCGGGCTCTCTGCAACCGCGACAGGCTTGAAGACCTGCTCAAAAGTCACCTCGACCGTGCCAAAACGAACTTTATCGCTGGTAGATAGTTCGATCGCCTTGCCATAGGCTATACGTTCATCGTTAATGAAGGTTCCGTTCGTAGAACCTGTGTCGGCGACTGTCAACGCGCCGGAATGATATGCGAGCGATGCATGCGTTTTCGAAATGCTGCTGTCATCCATGACCAGATCGTTTCCACCGGTGCGCCCGACCGATAGGCTCTGGCCGGGCAGGAACTTTAGAGACGCCTCTTTCGGATCAGCCTTCAGTTGAAAATGAGCGACGAATTCGGCCACTGATTCGGGCTCGGCGATGGCTTCGAGGATCGAACTCAAGTCCATCGCCGGCACCGTTACATTCATCTCGACGTCACGATCTTCGTCAGTGAACTGTTCAAAGCTCACCATGAGTTTGATGCCTTCGATAAAGTAGTCCGGTTTTACGTCCATCGTCACCGGTGCGTAGGTGTAGTAGAGAGAGTCGTTGATATGATCCACCGTCGCCACAAGCAGTTCGCCTTGCAGGGCCGCAAGAGCGCTTTCTGCATCGGCCGAGAAACGATCCCATTGCATGCGCAGCTTGATATTGTGCGGGACCACGACCCCTTTACCCTGTACCTCCTTGGCTTCGGCATCGAGTAATTTCTTTATCCGTTCGATAAGTTCGCTTGTCGCAATACTGCTCGATGGGCTCCACCGCCTCCCTGTAAACCGGTCGAAGGTATCGCCGATCCGCGTAAGCACACCGCGAACCAACCAGTCAGCAGACAAACCCTTTTTCGAAACTGCCTCTCTTTCAGTCATTTGCGCGAGGACGGGAAAGAATATGTCGCGATTCTAACTGAAAAATACCTCAAATGAAAAGGTATTTTAAGGATATTGATTTCGCGTGCACAACAATGTAAAATCATTTTGGAAGTAGTTTGTCATTGAAACTATTATCTATCAGCGCCCCCATACTTTGAATACGCGAACCGATCATTGCAGGGCCTAGCAAGCAGGAGGGAACAAGTGAAACTTAGTCGTCCTCAATTACACCAGACCGAGAAGGGATATTCGATTGTTGAATTGCTCGTCGTAGTAGCGATCCTGGCGATCATGAGCACCGTCGCGTTGATATATGCGACCGCGCACAAAAAGCTCTACGAACCGGACGATCAGGCGCTGCAGCTTAGCGATATTTTTCAGGAAGCCCGTCAGCGCGCGCTTACGCAGAGGAGGACGATGCGGGTGGAGGTCAATTTAGCGAGCAACACCGCCAAACTCTATGACGAGAACCAGAATGCAACCTCCAGCAGCGATGATTTTCTGATCCGTTCTCTTAACCTTTTCGCTTCTGCCCGGGTTCGTGTTGACGCGCGTCCATCCGAGATCGGCTACAACCCGCCTGAATTGATGTCGGTGCCGAATGCCGTCTATTCGCCGAGCGTTTACACTCCAACGGTTAGTCAGTCGGCCCTCACGGTTAGGTTCTTAGCAAATGGTTCGGCGGTGAACGCGGGCACCAATTCCATCGGCACCGGGGCAGTGCCAACCGGTGTGTCGCTGCACATCTGGTCACCAAAGGAGTCCAACAACGTGGAATCGGACATCGCCCGGTGTCTAACCGTCCTTGGTGCGACCGGCATTATTCGGCTTTGGGAATTTGATCGCAACTCGTCAGCCTCCAATAAGTGGAAGGATTCGCGAAGGAGTAGTTCATACGGCTCATAGATCGCGCCGTTGAGAGGAACCAAAACAATGAGATCGACCGACAATCAATCCGGCTTTTCATATATCGACGTCATGATCGCGATCGTGATCATGATGGTGGGCGTCCTTGCCATGGCCGGGGCGCTGAGTGCGAATCTGGTTCGTTCTATGGAATCGGAGCGGCGCACGTTTGCCAAACAGCTTGCTTTGTCCACGATCGAATCGATCCTCTCGGCAAAAGAGATCGAACGTGCGGGCGTTGTCGATGGCTGGGACTCGCTGAGGAATGTCATGAGCACAGTCCCGTCGGGCGAGATCAACGGCATTTTCGTTACCGGGACGAATCCGGTTCGCGAGGACGTCGGCTGGGATGGCGTTGCCGGGACGGTGGACGATGCCTGCGCGGGTTCGGGCGCATGTGTAGTTCCGGGGAGGCCGAATAACACGAGCCCACTGTTGCAGGGATACCAACGTCAGATAGTTATCACCGACATCGCCGATCCCGAACGGCCGACGCCTCCAAACCCGATCTCGCGTCGGCGGATCGATGTGACGATCACCTATTTTGTTAACCAGGCGACGCGCAACGAGACGGCGTCAACAATTATCACCAGCTATTAGAGGGCGAAACGATGGCAACACTTATCAATACAAGGAACCGTGAGAACGGCTTCAGTCTGCTCGAACTCCTCATAGCTATGGCCCTATTTTTGATCGTCACAGGATCGATCTATGGGCTGATGCAGTTGGGGACCTATGACCGCAACAGGGCGTCGCGGCGTTCTGACGTCCAGAAGAACGCCCGCGTCGGTATCCACATGATCGGCCGCGATGTGCTGAATGCCGGACTCGCCTATCATCGCCGCGGAGCGATCGTGCCTGACAATTTCAACTCAACGCGGTTTGGCGTCCCTGCGGACATCGATCTCGCCCGCGACATGCTGACGTCGGTCATCGTCGGAAACGACATAAATGCAAACGACCTGAATCCCGTTACCAACGCCCGGACCGATACGATAACCTTCACGTATCGTGACATGGACTTTAACGCCGGCAACGTCATCAACCTGTCCAACGCCACTACGGTTTCCACGACGAGGGCCCGCTTATGGGCGAGCACATCGACCGGAGCCGCGGCTGCACAGCTTTATGACGTGTTTCTTATCGAATCTGACACGTCTCAGGTGCTTGGCATTGCGACGACGGCAAGCGGGGCACAGACGTTCGACATCGGACCGGGAGATCCTCTTGGTCTTAACCTGGCGATGAATGGCACAGGCATCAATCAGAGTCTTCTCCGCAAGTGTTCGGGAGCGAGTGCGACAAATTGCACGACATATCCTGCGACCGCGAAGCGTGTTTTCCTCGTGACCTATAAGGTAAAGCAGGACGGCACGCTGGTCCGCATGGTTTACGGCAACAACCGTGGTGCGGGTTCCGGGGCACAGATACAGGAACTGCCGCTCGCCTACAACGTCGAGGATATGCAGATAAGGTACGTGCTTGATGACGGCACGACCGTTGACAATCCGTCGGTCGGTGCGGATGGGCTTGTCGGGACGCTCGACGACGATTGGCAGGGATTTAACCGCATCCGTCAGGTGCAGGTCACGGTCAAGGTGCAGTCAACTGAGGATGACGAAAAGACCGGCATGCCCGAGAAGATCATTCTTTCTTCCACATTTGCTACCAGAAATTTGGGATACGACGCCAGCTAGCAAGAGGGACCAGTAGTTATGAGAAGCAATGTGATAGACGTGCAAACTAACGAGGCCGCAAACACAACCACTGCGCACGAGCGTGGATCGGCAATGGTGATCGCTCTGCTGGTGATGATGTTGCTTGCGGCATTTGTGGCGCTTGCCATTTCGCGGACGAACAGCGAGACGATGGCAGCCAGCAACGATGAGGCCGAGACTAAGGCATTCGAGGCGGCAAATGCCAGCCTCGAGGTGCTGACGCGAAACTTTAACAAGATCTTCGAGACCAAGCTGACGATCGACACCACAGATATCACGCGAATACAGGGCCAGACGCCGCCGGGATTTGATACCTACTACCAATTCAACCAGGCGGTCACGCAGACACAGGCGACCAAGGACGTTGTGATGACGGGCGAGATGTTTCAGGGCCTCAACGCTCGCCGTGACGAGTGGCAACTTGACACTACTGCCCTCGACCGAAACACCGGCGTGCAGGTCGCATTGCGGCGCAAGTTTCTCAACAATCGTATTCCTGTGTTTCAGTTTGGCATCTTTTATGATGACGATCTGGAGTTTCACCCCGGCCCGCGATTTGATTTCGGCGGCCGCGTCCATTCAAATGGTTCGCTCTTTATGCAGGCGAACGACGGCCTCTATTTTTCGTCAAAGGTAAGCGCGGCCAAGCACGTCTTTACTGACATTTCCAAAAACGGCGCACCGTGGACGAATTGGGATGACCAGGTCTTTATCAAGAACGCCGCCGGTTCCTACGTTCAGCTTACGTATAACAAGGGAAGCGTCCTCAACACGGTCGTGAACGGTTCGCCGGCTACGACCTCGCCTTTGCCAACTGCCTACAATTCGGCAAATTGGATCGCGAATCAGAACCTCTTTCAGGGGAATCTGCTCGCTTACACCAAGCCGCTCCAGCTTCCGATCAAGATCAACAGCGACCTAGCGGCACAGGGCCTCGACAATGTTGAGATCGTAAAGCGCGGCAAGAACGTCGGCGATCTCTGGAATGACAAGACCGGCACCGTTTCGTCGCCGAGCGTCATTCCGGTCGTGGCTACGACGGAGGATGACAAGGTGACGGCCGCCGAGCGTTATTACAACAAGACCGGCATTCGCGTCTCGCTCACCAACAGCAAGCAACGACTGCCGGGCTGTTCGACTACGACGGGCAGCGCGGTGACGACGCCTTGCGGCATCAGGCTTGACGGGGAATCGACCGGCCAGACTGCCGGCACGATCACGGGCAATCGCGGATACGTGCCGCGTGCGATGACGGGCACGCCCGCTTATCAGGCGACGGCGGTGAACGGCAGGCGTTTTAACACCGGCGGCAACGGCGGCGGCGAGACGTGGATCAAGATCGAGACCGTTGTATTCAATCCGGCGACGATCCGCTACGACACGCAGGACATCACGCAGGATATGCTTGCACTCGGGGTGACGGACGCGGCCCCGGCTGACGCCAACTTCACGATCACGAACCCCTCAAACTACAACACCAATGGTGTTGACGGCCGCTCAGTATTCAAGCTTCAGCGTTTCGTTGTCGAAGGGCCGACAATTCCTAATTCGGGCTACATCTCGGTCGCGGGCTCGTACAATTACGTCGCTCCGGGCACCGTTTCCTCCAGCAGCAATGCCTGCACGGGCACGGCGACCCTGACGGCGGGCGACAATGGCACGATCACGGGTTCGCCCACGTATTTTCCAAATAATTTCGCCGGAGACGAGCGTTTCGTAATGCGTAATGCCACCGTAAACGGCGGCGTCGGTGCCGGGCGCGTCTGTGTTGTGCCGTTCCCGATCAATATGTTCGACACGCGCGAGGGGCTTTACAACGATACGACTACCACGTTCAACCCGACGACGGTCTATGGCACAGATGTTCCGTGGGCGGGCGTGATGAGCATGGTCGAGATCGATATTTACAATCTCAAGCGCTTTCTCGACGGCAACTGGAATTCGATGATGCCGACCACGACGCCGTATTACACGGCTACGGGGCACGTTCTTCGCTCGACGGACATTCCGCAGAATAACGGCTGGGTAATTTATGTGTCCGATCGTCGCGGCGATTTTGATTTTGACGGCGAATACGACATGGAAGACGTTTACGGCCAGAACGACGGCATCCTGCAGCCGGGCGAGGACGTGAACGATTCGACCACGCTTCAGGCCGACTACACGAACGAGGCCGTCCGATACACCGGCACGGGCAACACGATCCAGCCCGCGATCGCGGCGGTGTTCGATCACAAGTTCTATCGCCGCGGTGTTCGTCTCGTCAATGGCACACAGCCGCCCGGCAACTACGACAGTTCAAATCCGGCAAACACGCGCGGCCTCTCGATCGCGTCTGAGAACGGGGTTTACGTGCAGGGCAATTTTAATGCGACGGGCATCGTGTCGGTCGGCACGCCGACGGCGTCCGACCTCTATCTGCCGCAGGGCACGTCGTCGCATATTCCGACATCGGTCGTCGGCGATTCCGTCACGATCCTCTCGAATGCCTGGAACGACGGCAAGAGCTTTGTGTATCCGTTTAGTCTGTCAAACCGCCCGTCGAGTGAGACGACGATGCGTTTTGCTATGCTCTCGGGCGACACGATCACGAGCCTCAACGGCACGCCCAATCAGGGCGGCGGCGACCTGAGGATGAACGGCGGCGTTCACAACTTTATGCGCTTTCTCGAACGCTGGGGCACGCGGTTCAACTACGCTGGCTCGCTCATTAACCTCTTCAATTCGCACAACAACAACGGTTCGTTCAAATGCTGCAGCAAGGTTTACGATCCGCCTGAGCGTAATTGGATCTTTGACGCCACGTTCACCGACGTCAACCGCCTGCCGCCGGGCACGCCTTACTTTCAGAACATCCAGATGACGGGCTTTCAGCGCGTCAATTAGTCACGCACACAATGCAAAAGGGCCGCGCGATTCGCGCGGCCCTTTTGTTTTTTTGAATGACCGGTTTTTACCAGCTTCCGCCGCCGTAGCCGCCGCCGCCTGAGCGGTTGCCGCGTCCGCCGCCGCCGCCGTAACCACCGCCGCCGCCGCGTCCGCCGCGGTCGCCCTGCGGCTTGGCCTCGTTCACCTTGAGAGCGCGGCCGTCAACTTCCTTGCCGTTAAGCTCGGAGATGGCCTTTTCGCCATCGGCCTGCGACGCCATCTCGACAAAGCCGAATCCGCGCGAGCGGCCGGTCTCTCTGTCCTCGATAACATTTGACGATTCGACTGCGCCGATCGTGCCAAACAATTCATTCAGGTCCTGATTCGTCGTGTTAAACGACAGGTTGCCTACATACAGTTTCATTTTCTTATTTTCCTTTCCCGTCTGAGGGAATGCTTACAGAAGGCTGGTTGACTGACTTTCTTAAAACCGGCTACCGTTAGACGGCGACTGGATACTTTCAAATCGAGAGCTGCTTCTGATGACTAATAAAGGCCTGCTCTCAAACTTATCCAAAAACCGCTAGAGGCAAAAGCGCGTCACTATTAACAGACGCGAGAGTAGGATCGACCTCAACAGACTGACACCAACGCAAGAAAATAGCAACCCCAAAAACAAAAAGCCGCGAACCCACGCCCGCGGCCTCTTCTTCACTTGTCACCTCTTCCCAGACGTTTCACGTCTGGCTACCTCGCTTCGCGGCAAAAGTCCGCGCCCGGACGCGGCCTCTTCGATTGCCGTTGCCTTTAGGCAACGGTCCTATGGGTCAACAGTGGGCTTCTAGCCCAACAAAAGCGTGGGCTAAAGCCCGATCCGCCCTTGAGCCTGCAACCGTTGCCTAAAGGCAACGGCAATTTACGGATTTACGGTAACGGTGGCGGTTTGCGAGACGTTGCCGTAGTTTTCGTTATTTTTTCGCAATTGAACACGGACCTCGACGCCTATCTCGACTCGACTGCAAGACTTTTTTTCGGCGAAAACTCATTTTTCGACGGCGAAAACTCACATTTGCGGACGCAAAACTCACTTTTCGACGGCGAAAACTCACATTTGTGGCGCAAAACTCATTTTTCGACGGCAAAAACTCACATTTGCGGACGCAAAACTCACTTT
>JAGOWF010000307.1 GCA_018060305.1 Pyrinomonadaceae bacterium | reverse complement strand
ACACATTGCGGAAGCCCGCGCGTAAGCAAGGGCGAAACGCTCATCGTTTGTGAAAACCGAAGCATACGCCGCCATGAGACGGATAAGATACGAGCGTTGAGTGTTTCGCCCTTGCTTACGCGCGGGCTTTTGCAATATGGGCTCATACTTGTACTGACATTACTCACGGCGATATCTAGTTCGGCCCAGACGCGGGAAAGAACGACCGGCAAACCCAAAACCGCCGAGCAAGAAGTCCGCGCTGTCATCACACGCTGGGCAACAGCCGTGAAAAACCGTGACACCGGCGCCCTCGACAGCATCTTTGCCGGCGACCTGTTCATCACCGATTTCAACGGCGGCACGCGCACCAAAAGTCAGGAACTCGACATTCTCAAACCTTCGCCGACGACAAAAGCCATGTCGGTCACCAACGAAGACCTGAAGATAAAGACTTGGCCGCGCTCTGCCGTCGCTGTCGCCACCGCAAAGGTCCGCATGGTCCACCGCACCGCGGGCCGCGACTCTACAATGCATATGCGCTACACCAGCATCTGGGAAAAACGCGGCGGACGTTGGCAATTGACGGTGCTGCAAACGTCCCGCATACCGAATAAATGAAAATAGCTATTAGCTAACAGCTTATAGCTAATGGCTACTTTTAATCGTATTCATGGAACTGAAATCACTCATTGAGGAACTTTCGCTTCGCAGCGAGTTTAATGCGGACGACCGCGAGGTTTACGAGGAATTCAAATCCGCTCTGCGTCGCGGCGAGATCCGTTCGGCTGAGAAGGACGCGGAGGGTAATTGGCATGCGAATGCGTGGGTCAAGCAGGGCATTTTGCTTGGGTTTCGCATGGGCAAGATGGTCGAGATGTCTAAGCCGACCGAGACCTTGCAGTTCTTTGATAAGGACACGTTTCCCCTTAGGCCGATGACGCTGGATGATGGCGTGCGGATCGTGATGGGCGGGTCGGCGATACGCGACGGCAGCTATGTGGCGCCGAGCGTCGTGGTCGTGCCGCCGGCGTATATCAATGTCGGCTCGTATGTTGACGAAGGCACGATGGTCGATAGCCATGCTCTTGTCGGCTCGTGCGCCCAGATCGGGAAACGTGTTCACCTGTCGGCCGCCGCTCAGATCGGCGGCGTGCTCGAACCTATAAATGCCACGCCCGTCATCATTGAGGACGACGTGCTTGTCGGCGGCAATACGGGCGTTTATGAAGGCACGATCGTTCGCGAAAAGGTCGTCCTTGCGAGCGGCGTTATCCTGACGCGTTCGACGCCGGTTTTTGATCTGCCGAACAAGCGCGTGATCAAATCCGTCGATGGCGGCTCACTTGAAATTCCTGCCGGTGCCGTCGTCGTGCAGGGCTCGCGAGCCGTAACAAACGATTTTGGCCGTGAAAACGGCTTGTCGATCTATTGCCCGATCATCGTCAAATACCGCGACGAGAAGACCGATGCCGCGACGAAATTGGAAGATTATCTCCGCTGAGGTCGGATATGCCTTTGACAAAACAACGTCAGTGTGATACGTTTTTTCAATGATGCAACGACGGTCGGTCGTTTTTACTTTTTTTTCAAAAAACGGCCGGACAAGAGGCAGAATTGATCGTAAGTTGTTGAAACTACACTATGTTATTTGTCCCACTAACGAGCGGGACACTAGTGGGACACGCGCTCGACGTCGCGGGGTGTAAACGCAGTGAGCACACCATTTAGGGCCGATCTGCTAAAAATGGTGTCTCACGGACCATTCAGTTATCATGGACAATATGACATTACCCATCGATGAGGAAAACAAGGGCATGAAGGACAAGATCACCGGCCTTGGCCAGAAGATAATCGGCGAGATCGAAGAGATCGGCGGAGCCCTGACCGGCGACCCGACAACCATCGCCGAAGGCGAGCTGAACGTCGAGGTTGGGGAGATACGTGAGGAGTTAGAGGAAACAATCCAGGATACTAAAGAGCAATAAACTAAACGCTCATTGTTATATACTTGATGATTATGGAAACCACAGTTTCAGAAATGTCGGTCCGTGAACTTCGAGATCTTATCTCCGATGTTGTCGAGGAAAAATTCGCGAAATATGCCGATCCTGACTACGGGCTTGAGCTTCGCGATGAGGTTCGGGATTTACTCCTTCGCCAATCGGAAGAGTATCGCGCAGGCGCGGAGGGGGCCGGCCTCGATGAAGTTCTTACCGATCTGGGAATCGATCGGTCACAGATCGAGGTCGAAAAGGATGTACCAGTTACAGTTTCCTGAGAAGGCTCGGCAGTTTCTCAAGCGACTCGATCCGTCTTTCTCGGCCCGGATTCTGCGCAAATTGAACTGGCTGGCCGAGCACGCTGGCGAGATCAAAGAGGAAGGACTCCGAGGTGACATGTCGCGCTTTTCAAAGATTCGAGAGGGCGATTATCGGATACTCTACGAGATAATCAGGAAAAGGCAAATCATAGTGGTCCATGCAATAGGCCATCGCAGCGAGATTTATAAGAAATAATGGCAGCCGCCGGAGTTGAGAGTTTCAAATTGCCGCAAAGAATGCGCGGCCTTCAGCCGACGCTGATCCGGCAGTTCTTTGAACGCGCGTTACCTGACAGCATTAACTTCGGCCTCGGTGAGCCTGATCTGCCGACTCCGCAATTCATGCGCGATGAGGCTGCACGCGTCGCACGTGATGAGCAGAATGGTTATACCTCGCATCCGGGCCTGCCCGCATTGCGTGACAAGATCGCCGAGCAATATCCGCATCTCAGCCTTCCGCGAACGGGCGTCGTCGTCACCTGTGGCTCGCAAGAGGCGATGACCGACGCGTTTATGTGCGTGGTTGACGAGGGCGACGAAGTGCTGCTGCCAGACCCGAGCTTTCCGGCATACGACGCGTGCA
>JAGOWF010000092.1 GCA_018060305.1 Pyrinomonadaceae bacterium | reverse complement strand
ATTGGTGGTTTGATCGGTCTGGTGCTTCTTGCGGTCGCAGCGGGCGGCGGCTGGTATGCGTATGATCGATACTACAGGGCTGGCCAGGTACAACCGACACCGACGCCCGTCGCGGCACCGTTGCCCGCCGTGAATGCCAACCTACAGGCCGCGAACGTGGAGAACGCGAACGCAAATATGTCCGATTCAAACACGGGATCGACCAATGCGAACGAAGCGCCGGAGACAGATGTTCCCACACAGCCGTCAACGCGCACGACACCGAATTCGCCGTCGAGAACGACTCAGCCGCCTGCTCGGACAACACAGCCGCCGGCGCCAAGGTCGACACCGAAGGGCAAACCTCGTGATGACAGGACGATCATCCTGCAATAGACACTCATGACAAGACGATACTATCGAAGTTTGGTTGGGATCCTCGTTGTTGCTGCAGCGATGTCACTGCCGATCGTTGGACAGAGCAAGCGGGACAAAGAGCGTGCAAGGCAACTGACGGTGCAGGCGGCGAATGCCTATCGTGAGAAGAACTACCGTGAAGCCGCAGACAAGTATGCTGAGGTGATCGCGATACTTCCAAATAATCCGAACGCCCATTACGCAAAGGGTTCTGCTCACGTTGACCTTAAGGAATACGACGCGGCCCTGAACGAATTCACTCTTGCGATGAACAAGGGATTTCGGCCGATCCTGGCGATATATAAGATCAGGGCTTTCGTCTATAACGAGCAGAAGAATTACGACGCAGCAGCTGCGGAGCTCGAGAAAGGACTCGCGATCGCGCCGAAGGACCTTCAAGTGCTGAAGGACCTTGCCGGCACGCATATCAATCGTAAAGCCTATACTCAGGCGCTCGATGTCCTGAATCGTGCTGCCAGGATCGCTCCGCAGGATGCGGATGTTAATTTTGACATTGCCCGTGTCTATTATGAACGCGGCGATTTTGGCAATCAGCGGACAGCAGCCGAGACCGCTCTCGCTAAGGGAACACGTTTCCCGGGCGAGGCGTACTTCTTGTTAGGCGATGCCTGTCGCAAGCAGAACAATACCCCATGTGCGATCGATGCGTATCAGAAATCAGCGAATGCCAAACCCGACAACCTGCAAACCTATCGGACGCTTGCCGAGATCTTTCAGGATGAGTACCGCTTTCCGGATGCCATAAATATTCTGAAACAGGGGCTGAAGGCATTTCCCGCGAATGGCTATCTCTACACCGACCTCGGCCGGTATTACAGCTTTGATGACCGGCCAAATGACGCGATCCAGGCGGCGAAGTCTGGAATTCATCTATTGCCGAAACAGTCAGCGGCCTACACCAATCTTTGCCGAGCGTATAACGAGACGAAGGCATACGATCTCGCGGTGAAGGAGTGCAATACAGCTCTTTTGCTAAAGCCGGGCGACGGCGAAACGTATTTTTATCTCGGGAATGCCAACGTCGGACAAGGCCGGACGGTAGAGGCCAATAAGTTATATGCACAGGCCGTCAAAGGCCTCGAGAAACTGACGGCGACGAGCCCTAACTTGTCGGAGAACTGGTATTTGCTGGGCAATGCGTATTTTGCGGACCGGCAGACCGACAAAGCGATCGAGGCCTATACAAGGTGCCTTTCGATCAGTCCGAAGTTTCTTAAAGCGCGATTTAATCTTGGTATCGCCCAGATTCGGAAGAAAAACCGTGCGGCGGCCATGGAGCAATATGAGCGGATCTTACCCGTCGATGCGGATCTGGCTGCCAGACTCAAGGGTGAGATAGATCGGATGTAGAATCACAGCCTGGCTCGTCCGGCTCGACGATGGATATTGACATTCACGCTTTGAAGCATAAATACCACACGGACGCTCTCTGGCCGGCTCTCCACGCTCGATGGAACGAACGGTGCATAGGCGGGATCGGTCTCGAGGGCTTTTCTAAGTTCTTCGACGATTCGTTGATCGTTTGCGGGCTCGACCACTTCTGAGATATGGGCCAATCCGTTGCCAAATACATCTGCCACTATAACGACTTCTTCATCGCGCATCTTGCCGCGAACGAGTGACTTGGTCAAGGCGATCAAAGCGCCCTGCGGATTGACGCTGGGCGATTCGACTGCAACGGACATCCTACTCCGCGCGAAATCGCTCGCCGAGATATCATCTTTGCTATTTACGTGATTCGGATCAAAGTTCTTCGCGAGCATGATGGTCGAGGGCCCGCCGGGGCGTCCCGCCGAGATTCGATCCGTCTGCAGAGCACCGGAAAATATCATCGTCAAAAAGCCGAACGCTATCAGCACCGATGCAACGGCACCTACGCCGTAGGGCATGGCCTGAAACTCCAGCCAACGTCTGAGCTTAGGCGAGAAGATAGCTTGACGTCCGCCAGCGGCCTCGGCAATCACCACATTCCGGAGAAGCCGAGAGCGCGAACGCGAAAGATTGGGCCTGCCAAGCCGATTCAATCCACTACGGATCTCAAGAAACTGGTCCAGGCGTTCGCGACAGACCGGACATTGGTCAAGATGCTCACGCCGTCTAGGCTTGATATCATCACCATCAAGGGTGTCGTCAAGCGAGAGTTCAAATTGTATTTCCGAGCATTTCATACTACCTCGGCGAAGCGAATGGCTCACTGACCCCGGCTGTTCCGGATGGAACAACGTTGACCGAGACCGTTCAGGCAATTGCAGACGGCAAGCTTCTTATCGATGTTGCTGGTCGATTCAAATATTGCCGTTCGCTATTGTGGCTGCTCGATGTCGGTTTCTCGCTTGCTTGACCTATCGTTTGGCACCGATGTTTATTCATTCAAACCAAAACCGGGGCGAGTCAGCCATTCGCATTAATTATCAAAAACCACTCAATCTTCGTCGCAATTCCTCACGGCCACGCGAGATCCGCGATTTTACTGTTCCTATGCCAACACCTATGACGGCGGCGGCCTCCTCGTAGCTCAAACCCTCGACATCAACTAGCACGACGGCCTCACGAAAGACCGGACCTAATTCGCTGAGTGCGACGCTGAGCGCATACTCGCGTTCCCGGCTCAGGGCGACTTCTTCAGGCGTCGGACCTTCATCAGCAATCAGCGTCGAGAGTGGCACATCTGTGTCTCGAACAGTCTCGTCAAGCGAGATGGTCAGGTCACGCCGCCGGCGCTTCCACCAACGAAAGCGATTGCGCGATTCGTTGACCGCTATCCGATAGAGCCAAGTCTTGAGATGGGCATCGCCTCGGAACTGTCGTATCGACCTGAGCGCTTTCAGGAAAGTATCCTGCGTCAGATCAGCCGCTTCCTCGGGCGAATCCGTTAGTCGATACAACAAGGCGTATATGCCGTCTGAGTATCGATCGACGAGGTTCCCAAACGCCTCGGCGTCGCCGGCACGTAATTTGTCAACAAAGCCGACTTCTTCCGCCAGCCCGACTACTTCGACTTGGGACGGCACACTGATACAAGCAATCGCATCGTCGTCAATAGTGATCGACTCGCTCAAGGTCATCGTCCGTCCCGCATGCGGCCCTTTTGTCAGAGGACCTGTCAAGTTGCCTCCCGTTTTCGACGGGCCATAAGGTTAGACACCGGCCCGTGGAACTTGTTCCCAAAAATAATCCAATTACCGCTCACGTTCTTTGGACACGACGGTGGTGCTGAGTTTTGCCTGTTGTTATTTGCTCTGACCATGGATTTAGGCTAAATTAACTCTTTTGCATAGTCGCCGGTATCCGGCACTAATATAACGCGCAACTGCGACATTGATTGCATTTTTTTAACGAATGGCGAAGAAGAAACGACGATTTGAGCAGCTTCAGGCTGCCGCCGCGGCACCAAAGGAAAAGAAGACCTATATTGATCCGCTTCAGCAGCAGGTCGTGCCTCGGCTGGAAGAGGTAGGCAAGAGGCTCGAGGGTAAGGGCCGAACGCTGCTTTACGGGTTGGGAGCGATCGTGCTGATCGTGATCGCTGTCGTGGTTTTCATGCGAATGACTCGGAGTTCGTCGGCAGCCGCGCAGACGGCGCTTGGAAAGGCCATCGAGACGTCACAGGCCCAGATCTCTGAGACGGGAACGCCGGCGGGTTCGACGGAGAAGACATATAAAACCGAGCGTGAACGCTCTGAGGCGGCGATCGCAGAGTTTCAGGGTGTCGTCGACACCTACGGTGGCGCGGTGGCTGAAAAGGCAAAGTATTTTATTGCCGTCAACCGCCTTTACATTGACCGCCCTGCAGCCATCGCGGAACTCGAAGCTCTATCCGGGCAAGATTCACCGGTCGGCAGATTGTCAAAATTCGCTCTCGCGGAAACCCGCATCAGCGACAGTCGATTTGATGACGCAGTGAAACTGATCCAGGAACTGTTGGACGGTCCCGAGTTGGTGATCTCGAAAGATACCCTTAACTTTGAACTCGCAAAGATCTACGAAAAGCAGGACAAGAAGCCGGAAGCTCTCGAACTTTATTTCACTATCGCGAAGACTGCCAGCGAGGCAAAGGATGCTGACGGTAAAGCCATTCGCATGTCCCAGACAGCCATGGACGCGAAGAAGAAAGTAGAAGAAATGGACCCCGAGCGAGCCAAGCAGATAGTCGAGCCGCCACCCGAATCCCCATTCGGCGGCGGAATGCCGCCCGTCCAGATCCAATAGGCTTCGCGGAATATTGCCCCGATTGCTGATTTTCGTTTAGGAGTCCCTGACGAACAGTGAGCAACACCGACCGCACCAATATCACATCGCTCCATCCGGAACCGGATGTCACCGTTGCCGAACAGCCGACGGTATCGATCCGGGTATCACCGCACGGATACCTTAAGGGGTTGATGCTCGGGACGTATTTTACAGGGCTGCTCTTTTATCTTCATTTTGACGTCGCAGCTTATCTGGTCTTCTGCATCTCATGGATCTTGATCCCATTTTTCACACTTAACGATCGGATCAGCTTTGACGGCCGCCGCCTCGCACGGAGCGGGTTACTGCCGAGGCTGTGGACATGGTTCAACGGCGGCCGGAAGCGACTCAGGATCACAGACGTCGAGCAGGTCGAGACACAGGCCGTTCGCGCCATTCGTCGGGGCGGCAACATCTATTACCGTTATCGAACAGTTCTGCACGGAAAAGGATTAGGTATCACACTAGCCTCGGGCGGAGAGGCCTTCAGGCAGATGCTCGCCGCCATCTTACCGAAGCTGCACAACGATTCCCTCGATTTAAGATCATCGGACCTTCGCGACTTTCTCAGCGATCCTAAGGAAACATTGATGAAGGCCGAATTCGCTCGGATCCCGTCGGCGGACATGCTTGAGGCCGAAATGGCGCGGCATCGGGCGCGTCAAAGGACCGAGACGCAGCATGTGGGCGACACAGACATGAACGCAGACGAACTGCAGGTCATGGGAAACGAGCTTCGCCTTGCGGGCTATTTGCCTCAGGCGCTCGAGTCGTTCCGGAGGGCTCTCGTAATCCGGCCCTCAGACGCCAGGCTGATATTTGATTTCGCCCGCTGCCTGAATTCATACGCCGCCGTAAGACGTAACAGCGGCCTGACCCGCCGTTCGGTCGCCGCTCTTCGCCTGTCTGAACGCCGTGCCGGTGATGATCGGGCCCTGCTATCGGAGATCGGTGAATGCTATGTTCAGTTTGGCGAATGGCGGCGCGCGAGCGAGGCGTTTCGACGGGTCGTAGATAGGGTTGGAGGTGACTTCCGAGCGGCTCGGGGGCTTGCCGAACTGGCACTGCGGGACGGTAAGGTCGCTCACGTGATCCACCACTTTGCCGCCGCTAATCGAGTCGCATCGACGCCGGCCTTGCGCCGCTGGGCACGTGGCGAAGCGGACTACTTCTCTCGGCTCAACGACGACGAGGAGTACATGGAGACAGAGGTTAGCCGCGTCAACCTGCTCGAGTCCGTCGAGCGTGCGCGTCGCACGGCTCTCCGCATAGCTCTTCTGGCTTTTCCTGCGGTCTTCATCGGTGTGTTTTTCGAGGACGCGTTGATTGCAAACATTGGCTGGGCCGTTACAACAGTCGTCCTGCTCATCTGGACGGGCCTATTCGTTACCGCAAGGATGCTGTCACGCCGAATTCCATACGAACTCGTTGCATCCGACGACTAGGATCCCACTAAACGCGGTCACATCGCCTCTTGATCACATCCAGGAGCCTGTCCTGAAAATCCGCAAGAATGATGTCGCCCCAAAACTTGCCGTAAAAGTTGACCTTGGACGTCAGCCGATACTGTGACGTGAGCCGCAGGCGAACCTGCGTTTCGTTGATCGATTCGATCTCGTAACCCGCGTCGATAAAAGTGAAATAGTTGCCCTTGAGAACGTGCTGGTCAAAGACACGTTCTGCGATCGTATCCGGATCGACGACTATGTCGAACGCCACCTTGCGGTGCGGCTGCCAGTCGATAATATGTTCGGTGAACGTAAGGCCGCCCTCGAAATGTCCTTTTCGCATGGCACCCGGCCCCTCCGCAATGAGCTCGGCCTCGATGGGGCGCGGAATGCCGAGCGAATGAAAAACACCGCTGCGGTATTCGCCCTCACTGATCTCAGGCACACGGACAATGTTCTTCCAGACATTATCCGGTCGCGCGTCTATGACGACCTCGCTCGTGACGGCATATACCTGCGACGGGCTGTTGACCGCATTCTCAACAGGAGCGAGCAACACTGGGAGCATCATAAACGCTATCGCCGGCAGGACGTTCTTCTTCGCCTTCTGATGTAATAGGACGAGCCTAAAGATTAATGCGCCAATGGTGCCCAACACGAAGAATGGAGCGCCGAGGATGATCAGGCAGATGAGGCTCTCGATCCTCAGGATCCACATCGTGAGGAAGAACGAGAGAACGGTGAGCCACGGGATAAAGATGATGTAAAGGTAAGAGCGGACCTGAGCTTCGTTAGCAAAAATTAGGGGTATAACACCGAGGACTGTCGGTATCAGAAAGAGATAGGTCAGCGACGCCAGTGCCATTTGCTGGCCCCAGATCAGCCGCGTTATCAGCCCATAGCCGATGCCGATCAAGACACCGAGTGCGACCAGATAGTGGTTAGTCACGAACCGGGCCATACGAGTAGATCATCGCCGCGCTGCCTTTTCCGGCGGGTTCAGCATTGCTGACCAACGATATTCGGGCGCTTCCCAGCCGTCCTTGAGTTTCCTCAAAATGAAGTCGGTCATGTTATCGACGATCCAGCGGTGATTCTTTTCGCCGACCGAGGCCAGCTCGGCGTCGGGAGCCGGATTCATAAAGTCGATCGCGTAAGGAATGCCGTCTTTGATCGCAAACTCTACCGTGTTGAGGTCATAACCGAGCGCGGTGCATATCGTGATGACGTCCTGCTCGACGCGCTTGTGGAGTTCAGGCGTCAGGTAATCGTCCACATCGACGTATTGCATGCCAGAGAGATACGGCTTTGACGGGTCGTAGGGCATGATCAGGACGTTTTCGTTGCCGACGCAGTAGCAGCGGACAAAGTGGTCGTATTCGATGCCTTCCTGCAGGGTCATGCAGAGCGTCCCGCTGTCGTTGTATTCCGTTAACAACTCTTCAAGGGAATGGATCTTCGACACGTTCTTCCAACCGCCGCCGTCAAACGGCTTTAGGAAAGCGGGGAAGCCCACGTAGTCGACGATCTCTTCCCACTTGATCGGGAATTCGAGGTTGCGGAGTGATTCGCTTGTGATGTCCTTTATATAGCTGTGCTGCGGCAGCAAGACCGTTTTTGGTATCGCAACGCCGATCTTTGCGGCAAGGGAAAAGTTAAAGAACTTATCGTCCGCCGACCACCAAAAGGGATTATTGATGATATACGTCCCCTCGAGGGCCATTCGCTTAAGGGTCGCTCGGTAATAAGGAACCTCATGCGAGATGCGGTCGATGATCACGTCGTAACGCTTGGGTTCGTCGAGGCGAATGCCGCCAATCGTGACCATCTCGGCGGTCACCTCGCCTCCGCTCTTTTCGTCGATGCGGTTTATAAAGGATTCGGGAAACGTGACCTCACGCCCGACCAAAATGCCTACAGTTTTCATAGTTATTGGTTCATGGACCAGTTCTCGATCACGAGGCCCGGAACGCGGGAAAAGTGCTTTGTGTTGTTCGTAACCAGGATACACCCAAGACTAACTGCGTGACCTGCGATCAGTGTATCAAGAGTTCCTATCGGGGTTCCCGCCTCACGGAGCAGGGCACCTAGCCTCCCAAATTCCGTAGCCGCATTGTAGTCGAAAGACGCTACCATAACGGATTCTGCAAACGTATCGATCATGGCGTCTATTCGACGAGATGATTTCAGCCGCGCTCCGATACGCAACTCCGCCAACGTGATCGAACTGATTCCAATATCCCCAGGAAATACATTCCTGAGATTTCGCGTAGTTGGCTCGTGTCCCTTAAGGGCGTAACTTACGATATCGGTATCAAGAAGATATTTCACAGCCACTAATCAAATGGATTTTTCAACGTTGAAATATCTTCCTGCTCGATCCTTGGAATATCCTCGTCGAGGGATCCGAGACAAGCCAAAAACTCTTCGCTCCATTCGTCTGCCGGCTCAAGCACAACTTTATTTCCTTCGCGGCGTGCAAAAACCTCGACTTGGTCATCGGCGAATCTACAGGACCTCGGGAGCCTGACAGCCTGGCTCCCACCGTTTTTGAAAATACGCGCGCGTTCTCTCATAATGAAAAGTATATACGAGAGTCTATACAACTCGCAAGAGCTATTTCGCCCCCGGCAGCAACTCGAGATTCCCCATCTCGCGGTTGTACATATCTAGCTGGCCGACCTCGTCGGCGGTGGCGTCGAGCATCTGTTTGGTCATCGCTATGGAATCGGACAGTTGCTCAAAGTCGAGCAGTGAAAACTTCTCCGGTGTCGATATAGTGACGATCTCGTCGTTGAGATAGCTAAAGAAATTCTCGATCGACTGAAGTTGGCCCTCGACGAGTTTAACGCTGCGTTCGATCTCGTCGAATGACGCGACACGGCGTTTGAGTATCTCTACGTTGGTCTTCTGAATGCGCTTTGTTTTCTCGTCCGTTGACGATTCCATCGCCCGAAAGGCTTGCGCAAGTTGATTATGAACCGCCGTTCGGTTGATCGATTTGAGATGCTGTTTGCGTCGGCGATAGACGTCGAGAAGTTCGACAAAATCTTCCCACCGCTGGTCGAGCGCCTTCAGATTGCTCGGCAGCGACGAGGCGCCGGTGAATTTGCGATAGTTATCCTGGATCTTGTCCTTGAGCCAACGAAGGTATTCGACGGCCTCGCGTTCGCGGGGCGTGAAGCTCTTGATCAAGCCCTCGCGGTTGGCATTGTGGGCGGCCAGCAGTTTTTGCTTGTGACGGTTCGCGACAAGCTGCCGATACTGCGGCAGATTTGGCACGACCATGATGTAAACTGCCTCGGCGATCAACGCGATCAGCAAGGGGATCCAACTGCCCGTAAATGCCGCAGCGGCAAGAAAGCCGGCAAGGGCCCAGAAGTTGAAGGGCTCCTTTATCGCTTCCTTCGCATAACTCTGGTTGAATTTCGCGAGGTCAGTGCGGTATTTCGCAAGGTCGGCCAT
>JAGOWF010000091.1 GCA_018060305.1 Pyrinomonadaceae bacterium | reverse complement strand
GTCCTATGGCTCAACAGTGGGCTTCTAGCCCAACAAAAGCGTGGGCTAAAGCCCGATCCGCTCTTGAGCCCGCAACCGTTGCCTAAAGGCAACGGCAATTTACGGATTTACGGTAACGGTGGCGGTTTGCGAGACGTTGCCGTAGTTTTTGTTATTTTTTCGCAATTGAACGCGGACCTCGACGCCTATCTCGACTCGACTGCAAGACTTTTTTTCGGCGAAAAGTCATTTTTCGACAGCGAAAATTCATATTTGCGGACGCAAAACTCATTTTTCGACAGCGAAAATTCACATTTGCGGACGCAAAACTCATTTTTCGACGGCGAAAACTCACATTTGCGGACGCAAAACTCATTTTTCGACGGCGAAAACTCACATTTGCGGACGCAAAACTCACATTTGCGGGCCAAAATGTCAGTCTTTTAGAGGAAAATCTCTGTTTTGCCGAAGCAAAACAGTCCCTGAAAGGGACATGAATTGCCACTAGCTTTAGCTAGTGGTCTCGGTCAAATGATACTTTGGGGCTTTAGCCCAACCGCTTTCGCCCGCCCCGCATTCGGCTAAAGCCGGGAAAACCAACAGCCTTTTCCACGCTCTAAAGAGCGTGGCAATTCATACGAATCATCGACGCTACTACATTTGTCCCTTTCAGGGACATGATCGACAGCCCCGCGGCCGCTTGTCGCCGAAGGTGACGGCGACTGGAAGAATTAAGGCCGCGCTCGGGCACGGTCTCTTCAATTGCCGTTGCCTTTAGGCAACGGTCCTATCACTCAACAATGGGCTTCAGCCCAACAAAAGCGTGGGCTAAAGCCCGATCCGCTCTTGAGCCGGCAACCGTTGCCTAAAGGCAACGGCAATTTGGGACGACTTATCGACGCGATCATTGCTCCCTTTCAGGGAGCGAAACGCCCGCGGCCGCGATTCGTCGGGATTCTCCCGACGCTACTACATTTGTCCCTTTCAGGGACAGGAATATATCGCCCTCCCTCACGGTCGGGACTGCGCAATGCCTGGCCGATCATCTCGTGATGTCGCATCGACGTTCCCAACACGTTGCGGAAGCCCGCGCGTGAGCAAGGGCGGGACACACAACGCCGAATATATCGCCCTCCCTCACGGTCGGGCTTCCGCAATGCCTGGCCCCGCCCAGTGGCTTCACGCAACGAAGCCTACAAAACAAAAAGGGCCGCAGCTTCCACGCGGCCCTTTCGGTTGTCGGGCGGAAAGCCGCCGGACGTGAGAAGTCGGGACGTGGCCCTGGCTGATTTCAGTTGGTTGCTACCCAAAGAGCTTCTCAGCCCAAACCTAACGTGATACTTGAGGGCGCAGTGTATTCGCCGCGACATTACCGCCGTTATGTAAAACCTCAGCCGTCCGGGCGCACGTGCCGACGAACTTCGTATGCTGTGCTATCGTATCTTTAGCCGGAGACACGTTGCGGGAACTGAGCCTTATAAATTGCCGACTGTCCGGGCGGTATGACGTTCGCGAACTGCTCGGGCGGGGCAGTTATGCCGAGGTTTTTCTCGGACGCGACACTTTTGCTCCGCCTGAAGCTCCCCACGCCGAAGTCGTCATAAAGGCTCTCAACGTTTTTCTGCAGGACGACCTCGACCGCGATCTCGAACGCACGCTTGTAGAGAATTTTCAGAACGAAGCTGTCGCGCTCGACCGCGTTCGCCACCCGAATATCATCAGCCGCCTCGGCCACGGCACCGCACGCGACCTCAAGGGCACAGTCTTTCACTTTATGGTGCTCGAATATCTGTCCGGCGGCGACCTTCATGCCCTCGTGCGGCGGCAGGCGTTGAAGCTCGCGACCGCGCTCAGCTATATCGAGCAGACTTGCGCCGGTCTAGCCCACGCCCACGAGCGCGGCATCATCCATCGCGACATCAAGCCGCAGAATCTGCTGCTCACCGCCGACCTCTCGACCGTCAAGATCGCCGATTTTGGCGTCGCCCGGCTCGATCTCGGCGATGCGCCCATCACGCGCGTCGGCACAGACATCTACGCGCCGCCCGAACACAGCCCTTATTTCACCGGCCACACCGGCGTCATTCGCCTCACGCCCGCCGCTGACGTCTATTCGCTCGCCAAGACGGCATATACGCTCGTCACAGGCGTCGCGCCCCGCGCGTTTGCCAACGAAAGCGTCGGCGAACTGCCCGCCGCCTGTCGCGACGAAGATTGGGCCGTCGAATTCGCCCGCGTCGTCCGCCGCGCTACCGCGAGCGCCGCCGCCGAACGCCATCAGAGCGTTGGTGAATTCTGGGCCGACCTCGTCGGCGTTCGCGACATCGCCGCCGACGGCGACATGGCCACCGTTATTCGCCCAAAGACCGCCACGCCCCAGCCGCACGTCGCCCGCGGCTATTCGCCTATCACGCCCGAGGCTCCCGAATTCGAGAACGCGGCCAGGCCGACGACCGCACTCTACATGCCCGCCGCCGCCGTGCCGCAAAAGCCGGCCGCGAAGGGCATTGATGCGAAGGACGGCCGCATTTCCGTGCCCATCGACGGCAAAACACCGCGGAAACGGAGCTTTGTTCGGCGTTTTGTAATGTATCTTGTCGCACTGCTCGTCTTTACCGGACTGCTCTACGCCACCGCCGCATACATGCGCGGGCGCGGCGTTTTGCCGGAGATCAAAAATCCGTTCCGCGTGCAGACAGCGACCGCAAATACTGATATTTATCTGCGTCCGACACCCAATACCGACAACACGCCCGTCGGCCTCGTGACAAAAAATTCAAAGGTGCGCATTGTAAATTCGCAAAATAATTGGTATCAAGTTGATGTTATCGAGCAGGGCCGCGTCCGGCCCACGCCGACGCTGGCGACACGCGGCTGGCTCAACGGAAAGTATCTCGACCTGGACGATTGACCCCACGGGAGGACAAGCGATTTGAGCATTCTGGATAAGGTCCGAAAATGGATCGATGGCGACAACGCGGAATTCGCACTCGAAGAGGCCGCCCGCGACGCCGCCGTCAAACCGCGCTCGAGGGCCGAAGGCTTTATCGTGCAGATCGCCCGCGAGGTCGAGGCCGTGATGCAAAACGAGATGGTTCCGCTGCCGCAGGGCACGATGATCATCCCGGGCGAATATATTATTTTTCTCAACGACGAAGACGACCGCGAATGGAAGGGCGTCAAACGCAAAGGCCTCGAACAGGGCCTCTATCACATCCTCGCCGAGCGGGCCAAGGAACTTGCCGGGAAGAAGAAGCTTGAGACAAAGTCCTTTGTCATCGAACTGCGTATTGACGCCACGCTAGAAAAAGGCGAGGTTCGCGTGCAGCACAATTGGGAAGATGCCGCCAGCGGCAAGACCGGCGTGCTCCAGCGGCCAAAGTCGCTGCCGGACATTCCAATATTTCCGCAGCAGCCGCAAAAAGTCGCGCCCACACAGCCAAATATGAAGGCGCCGACCTTTCAGCCGCCGCAATTCCAGCCGCCGCTCGTCGCCGACGCCCCGCCGACATATCCAAACGTAATTCCGCAGGCCGTGCCGATCCAGCCGCAGGACGACGGTGAGGAAATGACGCAGGTCAAGGCCCGCCTCAACGAGCTATACAAATTAGAGATCTGGCGCGGCGGCGTGCGGCAGAACGTCGTGCCGATCTATCAGAGAGAGATCGTCATCGGCCGCGGTTCCAAGTCAAAGCCCGTCGATATTCCGCTAGCCGGCGACGTCGAGATCAGCCGCCGACATCTCAGTATTGTTACCGATGGCGCAGGGAACTTTTGGGCGGTGAACGAGGGCAAGAATCCGGCAGCGATCAATAATTACGAACTGCCCGCCGGCCAGCGCATCGCGGTCACGCCCGGGCTGCCGCTCAACGTCTGCAGCTATATGCTGCGGATCCAACCGACCTAGTTAGCCTGCTTCCGCTCGCGGCAGCCCGCCGTTCTTGATTAGGACAACGATCTCATCCACCGCCGTCTTCGCCCGCGTGATGACGTCGTCCGTGTAGCCGTATGTAAGGGAATTCGTCGCAAAATCGTCCAGATCGAGCACCTGATGCCCAAGATCGGGCCACACCACGACATCAATGTCGAGATCAACGAAATCGAGCACGCCGCCGTCAAACGTCGGCGGCATCGCAACATTGCAGTACCAGGCCTTGAGGCCGCCGTCGGGCTCATGAAAACGAAAGATGTTGTACCAGCGGTCGAACCAAAAGTGTTCGAACGAGACGGTGCCCGCGGCGATCCGGCCGAGATCGTTGTGCTCGACGTCAAACTCAAATCGGCCGACGAGGATCAGTTGTTCACTCGTGCGGCTGACCAGCCCGGCCTTCCAACTACGCCGAACTCTGCCGTCATACTTGCGCGAATTGACTGTAATTGAATGTGTTTCGAGCGTGTCCGCGTCCATCTATTCGTCGTCTGACCGCACGATCATGACCGAGCAGTGAGCATGATGAGCCACCGAATTGGAAACGGACCCGAGCAGCAACCGTTCCCAACGCTTGTATCCGTGAGAACCGACGACGATCAGGTCCGCGCCCATCTCTTCGGCAGTCTCGACGATACGGCTGTCGGGCGAACCAAATAGCACGTCGCATGCAAGACTGATCTTTTCGCCCCGAAACATGCTCCTGATCTTGTCGCACGCAGTCTTGACAGCCCGCTCCGCATTCTCGCGCCCCGCCTTTTCAACCTCAGTTGTGTCGGGCATATAGCCGCCATACATGTCCACGGCCAAGGGAACCGCAAAATCCACCACGCTGATAACCCTAACCTCATCACCGCTAACGAGTGCCAACTTGCCAAGCATGGCGACCGCAGCGTCGCCAAATTTCGTTCCGTCTGTTGCCAAAAGAACCTTCATGCCATTGCCTCCTAAATTCAGGGACTTGCAGGCTATCCCCGTAGTCTAGCCCGAAATCTCAATGAATTGAAGTATCAATCGTCCTCATCCGACGGCTCGCTGCGTCCCGTGTATGTACTCTTGAGCTTTCCGAGGAGATCGTGAAGGACGAGCCGCTCTGTTTCGGTCAGGCCCGACAGGCAGCTTTCTTCGAGATCGACCCATTGCCGCTCGATCGCCTCGCGAATCCTGATGCCGTCCTCAGTGAGGAATATCCTGGTCGAACGCGCGTCGTCCTCAAGCCGGGAATTCGAGACGAGCCCTAGTTTGACGAGGCCCGCAACCATCTTGTTGATCGTCGGAGCCGCGACGCTAAGACGATCGGCAAGATCGCGCTGTTTGAGGCCGTCCTGATTCCATAACTCAAAAAGCACAAACACCTGTCCGCCGTGGAGCCGGCCGCGGAGCCCGCGGTGGAGCCCGATCTGGCCCATACACCGTTCGAGGGAACTGCGAAAGGCCGTCGTCACGCGCCCGAGTCGGTAGCTGACCGTGTCTTCAAACTTGATAAGCGCCGCCATAACCGTTGTGTTTAGTGTGCTTTATGTAAACACTTTGCTCGCTAACTAAAGATAGTTAGCAACCTAAGATTAAATAATTAGCAAGCTAATAATAAACAATTAGCAGGCTAATAAACAAACAGTAGCACGGTATTATTAGTTTCGAAAGTAGGCTAAGATTTGATTATGAACAAGGCTGAACTGCTTAAGGCGGCAAGGGATATCTTGCTAAGGCTTCACAAATCGATGGTCGATCTCGAACGCGAGATGTATGAGGGCATCCATGGGCGTCAATCGGCGGGCGCTTTCTTGAACCTGCTGATCGAGGACGAGGATATGGCGTGGCTGCGAAAGTTCTCGATGTTGATCGTCGAGATCGATGAGATGTTTGACCTGAAGGAGGAAATTGCAGCCGACGTCGTTGAGGCAAATCTGCTTAAGGTCAGGGAACTGATCGCGATGGCCGAAGCTGACGATTATTTCAAGGCAAAATATCAGTTTGCCCTGACGCGTAGCCCGCATGCGGCGATGCTGCATAGTGAACTGAAGGCACTCCTAAATCCTAGCGTCTGATAACGAAAGAACACCTTATGCGACGTTGTCTTAGCTGCGGCCGCTCTTCTTCCAATCGGCGAGAAATGCGTCCAGGCCCTTGTCTGTCAGGGGATGATTGACGAGCTGCTGGATAACCTTAAAGGGAATTGTCGCAACATCCGCTCCCGCAAGCGCGCAATCGACGATGTGCATCGGATGGCGGATCGACGCGGCGAGGACCTCAGTCGCAAAGCCGTAATTGTCATAGATCGTGACGATCTGACGGATCAACTCCATGCCGTCGGTAGAGATGTCGTCGAGGCGGCCGATGAACGGCGAAATATACTTCGCCCCGGCCTTGGCTGCCAGCAAAGCCTGAGAGGCCGAAAAACACAGCGTCACGTTGACGCCGATGCCCTCTGACGACAGTGTTCGGGTCGCCTTCAGGCCGTCCATGGTCAGCGGGCATTTAACGACGACATTCTTCGCGATCGCGGCGTATTCACGGCCTTCCTTGAGCATGCCCGCGGTGTCGAGCGCGGTGACCTCGGCTGAGACGTCGCCGGCGACGATCTTACAAATGGCCGCGACGTGTTCCTTAAAATCAACGTCGCCCTCCTTGGCGACGAGGCTGGGATTAGTTGTCACGCCGTCGATCAGCCCAAGCTCATTTGCCTCGCGGATCTCGTCCAGGTTTGCTGTGTCAATAAAGAATTTCATAAGTATTATCGAGGTTGTGTGAACCGCCCTTGCTCACGCGCGGGCTTCTGCAACGTGGTTTCGAAGTGTTCCGATGCCTTCGATCTCTACCTCGCATACGTCGCCTCGCCTTAGAGGGCTGACGCCTTCGGGTGTGCCTGTGGCGACGATGTCGCCGGCCTCGAGGGTCATCATATTTGAGATATATCTTATCAGAAACTCAACAGGGAAGACCATGTCGCCCGTCCGGGCGTCCTGCCGCGTCTCGCCGTTCACTCGGCAGATGACGCGGATGTCGGTAGGGTCGATGTCTGTCTCGATCCCCGGGCCGACAGGGCAGAACGTATCGAAGGATTTCGCCCTGGCGAATTGTCCGTCCGTCTTCTGCAAATCGCGCGCGGTGACATCGTTAACGCACGTGAAGCCCCGTAAATACGGCCTCACATCGTCGTCGGGTCCCAGCCGCGAGCACCTGTTGCCGATCACGACGGCCAACTCGGCCTCGTGTTCCACCTGTTGAGAGAATGGTGGCAGAACGATCTCGTCACCATCAAAAACCAGCGCCGACGGGGCTTTTAGGAAAAGCAACGGTTCCTTCGGCACCTCGTTACCCAATTCCTTTGCATGGCCGGCATAGTTGCGGCCGACGCAAACGATCTTTGACGGCGAGATGGTAGAGATGTCGATCTGCATGAGATGGTCTATAGCGCGACACACAATCTTCTCACGCTCTGCCAAAAAGCGCGAGATCGCGCGTGAAACGCGCGTCCCTGGCGTCCCAAACCGTATGACCAAACGCAATTTCGTATGACCCAGACCCCACGAAAACGGACCGTTTTCAGGGACGCGCCTCAGCTATTGAAATCCCCCTTTTTCACCGCTCGTCCAGGCCTGTTTCAATCAAGTTCTAATTGACCCATCCAACCCATTCATCCAGATCCCTGTGTTATCCAATCAAAGAAACAGCGTCCGATCAGTAGCAAGCTAATAGAATATCGGTAGTAGGCGAATGGTGCGAGTGTGCAACGCCCAGTATATCATGGGCGCGAAATATATTGCGGAGCGTATTAGTAGCCCGACCGTGAGGGAGGGGCTCGATGACGAGTGGAGATCAGCGTGGAGCCCTTTCTGACATGCGGGCTACGGACACGCCCCGCATCGTTTACTATACATTCCCGTTGCCGCGCACAGCGGCTGCGGCCGACGCACATTGCAGAAGCCCGCACGTCAGTAAGGGCGATACACGCTCCGTTGAGACTACCGCCCTTACTCACGTGCGGGCTTCTGCAACGTCCGACAACGCCAGGCCGGTGAAATCCTACGGCACCGTCTCGCTGACGATCTCCGACGGCGGCGATACGTTGCCGGCGGTGTCGGTGGCGGTCAGGTAGTAGTGATAGGTTTTGCCGGTCTCGACGCGATTGTCCTGAAAGGTGGACATCGTTAGCAGGTCGGGCGTGAGGAGTGTCCACTTATCAAGCGGGGCGTCGCGTGCTTCTGAACGATAGATGCGGTAGCCGGCGATGTCTTTTTCGGGGTTAATAGCGAAAAAGATCGAGATCGTGCCGGGAGCGGCGGCGATGGTGAGCGCCGAGGGCGCGGACGGGGCGAAGGTGTCGGCTCCGCGGACCTTTACGATGTTCGATTCCGTACTCTCTACAGGTTCGGCCGCAAGGCCGACGGAAACAGCCCTGACGAAGTACCAATAGTCCTTGTTAAATTCAAAAAATTCATCATCAAAGGCCGTTAAAGTAACAGGTGAGGTGTTCAGCAAACGCGCAGGCTGCGTCTCAGATGTCGTGCGGTAAATATTGTAACCAATGATACTTGCGGGGTCGCTGGTGTCGATGTTCTGTCGCGGCGGCTGCCATGTGAGATGAATTGCGTCCTGATCGACAGTGACAGCAAGTCCGCCCGGGTTCGCGGCAACCTTTCCGGCCGGTTCGATAAGAAGGGCATTTGAGAACGCGGCTTTCTGGCCCGAAGCATTCACAAACCGCATCGCATATCTAAGCCGCGCCGGCTGACCGGCAAACTGGAGCGTGTCCTTGTATTGGAGCGTTTTTGCTCCAAAATCGTTGTCGTCGATCTGCATCGTCGCTATCAGCGTGGCGTCGGCGGCAAATTCCGCTTCGGACAGGACGAGCGGTGCCGTTTGCGATTGCGCGAGGCGATAAATATCTATTCTGCTGATATTTAGCACGCTCGTTGGCGGAGCGTTGCGGGCGGGCATCTTCCACGAAAGTATCACCTGATTACCCCGTTGGAAGCCTTTCAGATCGGCGCGCTGCCCGACGCGTTCGCGAGGTGGAATCGGCGGTTTTCGCTTGCCGCAGCCCACCGAATTAAGCGCGCAAAGCGCTAAGAGAGCTATCGGCGCTTTATGGAGAATTTGTTTAACGAGTGTGTTTAACATTTCGGCGATTTCCGTGCTTAGCTGCTTAACGGGAACTGCATAACACCTCCACGTTCTCGGCGAAAATCTCTCTGCGCTCTCTGCGTGGAGCCTAACAAACGAAGATTCCACGCGGAGTTCGCAAAGATCTTTACAGAGAGAATGGAGAGAAATTCATAAGAGAAACCTGACGTTTACAAAATATACTGCCGCAGGTCGCGATCCTCGATAAGGCCGCTTAATCGAGCGTCAACGTAGGCGGCATCAATGCGCTGGTGCTTTTCTTTGAGTTCGCCGCCTTCAAAACTGATCTCTTCGAGCAGCTTCTCGACCAGCGTGTGCAGCCGCCGGGCACCGATGTTCTCGGTCGAACGATTCATCTCGGCGGTCATCTCAGCTAAACGATCGATAGCGTCATCGGTAAATTCCAATTCAATGCCTTCAGTGCCGAGCAACGCCTGATATTGCTTTATCAGCGAATTCTTCGGCTGGACGAGTATCCGCTTGAGGTCATCGACGGTCAACGCCTCTAACTCGACACGGATCGGAAAGCGGCCCTGCAGTTCCGGTATCAGGTCGGTCGGCTTTGC
>JAGOWF010000090.1 GCA_018060305.1 Pyrinomonadaceae bacterium | reverse complement strand
TCACCCATGGAAGCCGTGACGACGAAAAGGTCAGAATCGGTGGTCAGGATATTTGACACTACCTCGCCGCCGAGGTCACTCGACCATGCTCGCTTTCCATCGAATGAGTGAGCTGCAAGCTTTGCTTCAACCAACGCTGCATACAGACGCGTGCGGTCGGCGGCCACGCGACGAACAGAAGTCTCAACAGGAAATGTCCAGCAAAGCGAGAGGTCCATCTCGACAGCTTCTTTCGTCTGGGCGTGCGCAGATACGACCGTCATTGCAACGGCTAAGATAGATATAAGGGACTCAAGGAGCAGCGTTCGCGGCATCACGAAGTAATCTGTGGCTGGCAGCAAAATACTGATTTTAACACAACGCAATTATCGTGATATATTGATGCCGTCGCACCACAATTAGTTTTAGGCAAATTTACACAAGAGAGGAATCACTTATGTCATTCAACAAGATCATCATCGTCGGTAATCTGGGTAAGGACCCGGAACTGCGATACACGCCGCAGGGGACCGCCGTTTGCAGCTTTACGCTCGCGACAAATGAGCGACGTCGCGACAAATCGGGCGAGTTTCAGGACATCACGACCTGGTTTCGGGTCACGCTATGGGGCAATCAAGCCGAGACTGCGTCGAAATACCTGGCAAAGGGCCGTCCGGTTTATATCGAGGGCCGGCTCCGGGTCGAGGAATGGACCGATCGCGAAAACAACAACCGATATACGCTTGAGGTCAACGCCACCGAAATGCAGTTTATCGGCTCACGTCAGGACGCGGGCGAATATAGCGGTGGAGGCCCGTCACACGACGAGCCCACCTATAGCGGCACACCGCCCGCGGACACTTCGTCTCCCGCCGCGGCGGCAGCTCCCGCGGCGGCGGCTGCGCCCGCTCCTGCGGACGACGATATTCCGTTCTAGACCCAAATGCCCATTTTGCGGAATTTCTCGTAGCGGTTGTCGAGAAGCGTGTGGCTGTCGAGACTCGACAGGTCAGTCAAGTTTCGCGTAATAGCTTTCTTTAGATCGTCGCAGATGGCGGCAAATGCTTTCTGCGACGATTTGTCTTCCCCCGGCATCGTCCACGCCGCGGGCTCCGGAATGATCTCGTCAACAATGTCGAACTTAGAAAGCTCCGAGGCCGTCAGTTTTAGTCCCTCTGCCGCATCCGGTGCCCGAGCGGCATCTTTCCAAAGGATCGCGGCGCAGCCCTCAGGCGTGATGACGCTGTAAACGGCGTTCTCCATCATCAAAACGCGGTCACCGATACCAATAGCAAGTGCGCCGCCTGAGCCGCCCTCGCCGATCACAACCACGACGATCGGCACTTTCATGCCCGCCATTTCTCGCAGGTTAAAGGCGATCGCCTCAGCCTGGCCGCGCTCTTCTGCGTCGATCCCAGGATACGCGCCGGGCGTATCGATGATGGTAATGATCGGGCGGCCAAATTTTTCCGCAAGCTGCATGACCCGAAGCGCTTTGCGATAGCCCTCCGGTTTTGACATAGCAAAATTGCGATGACGCCGTTCGTTAATGTCGCGTCCTTTCTGTTGGCCGATCACGCAGACCTCCGTGGCATCGAGACGTGCGAATCCGGCGATCATTGCCGGATCGTCAGCAAACCGCCGGTCACCGTGGAGTTCGACAAAATCCGTGAAGACCGTGTCGAGCAGATCCAATGAATATGGACGGTCTGGATGCCGTGCAAGCTGCACGCGTTCGAATGCGGTGGTCGCCATAACAGATATGATACCGTCTGCGGCCTATTGTAACCACTCGACCGAACAGCCCCGCTCCTCGAGAAGCCTCTGCAATTCACGACTACCCGTGATCGAGGGCGACTTTGCTCGCAGCCGCACACAGGCCTCGCCAGCAGGAACTTCGAGCAGAACGCCGCACTGGCCTCGTTCGCGTTCGAGAAGGATGTAGAGGGTTTCAAAAAACAAAGCGGCGTTCCCATTAAGACGCGGAAGCGAGATGCGCACCTCGCGCGCGCGGGTAACAGCATCGTCGGCAAGGTTTTGCAATTTGTCGACCCGTAAAGTCGGCTCCTGGCCTTCGGCAGCTTCGATCGTGCCTTCGGCGATCAGAAGTTCGTCATCTTTAAGGAACGGCAGCAGCCCCGGCAGATCGCGTGCAAAGACGATGCCCTTGATGCCCCCTGAGCGGTCTTCCAGCCGAAATGTGCAAAAGCGACTGCCGCGCTTGCTCACCCGGATCTGAGTCATGCTGAGCATGCCGGCGAGCCTCACCTTGTCGCCTGATGCAAACTCGCTGCACTCAGCGATCGGCTTGAATCGATCGGCAAGCAGCTCTTGATATGCATCGATCGGATGAGTTGATAGATAGAATCCCACCGCTGTCTTTTCTCTACTGCCCATCTCTTCGCGGCTCCACGGTGCAGCGTCCGGCAATTCGATTGGTGTGCCGGACGCAGCGAAAAGTCCGCTCTGTCCCCGCAGCCGATCCTCCGCCAGCCGCTGCCCCTGCGCAAGAGCTTGCTCGACGGCCGCAAAGTTACGCGCCCGCCAGAGGATTATTTCCTCTCCCTGCGGCTTCAGCGAATCGAATGCGCCCGCGCAGATCAGGCTTTCAAGGCCTCTCCGGTTTACTGCGCCCGCCGCAATGCGCCCACAGAAATCAAAGAGCGAGGTAAACTTCCCATCCCGTCGGGCTGCGACTATCGCCTCGACGCTTGACGCTCCGAGGCCTTTGATCGCCATCAGTCCATAGCGGACCGAATCGTCAACCGGAGTAAAGCCTTCGCCGCTTTCGTTGATATCCGGCGGAAGCAGGCTCAGGCCCAGAGACTTTAGTTCCGTGGTATATTTGTAGACCTTCGCACTATCATCGGATTCGTGCGACAGGACCGCGGCATAGAAATCGGCAGGATAGTGGGCCTTCAAGTACGCGGTCCGGAAAGCCAGAACGGCGTAAGCCATCGAATGGCTGCGATTGAATCCGTAATCGGCGAATTTCGCCATCAGGTCAAATATCTCTTTTGCCGTTTTTCGAGGTATCTTGTTCTCGACCGCACCGCTAATGAACGTCTCCTCATGAACGGCCATTTCTTTGACCTTTTTTTTGCCCATGGCCCGCCGCATAAGATCAGCCTGGCCCAGCGAGTAGCCGGCGAGCTTCTGCGCAAGCTGCATGATCTGCTCCTGATAGACAAGCACGCCAAAGGTATTCCCGAGGATGCCTTCCATTTCGGGCAATATATACTCGACTGGTTTGTCTCCGCGATGCCGGTCGATAAAATCGTCGATCATTCCGCCGTCGAGCGGCCCCGGCCGGTAGAGGGCATTCAGGGCTGAAAGATCTTCCAACTCCTTTGGCTTGAGCCGGCGACACATGTCCTGCATTCCGGACGATTCAAACTGAAAGATCGCCTCGGTTCTGCCCTCGCCAAAGAGCTGCATCGTCTTTTCGTCAGTTGTCGAGACCTGTGTCCAATCGATCTCAATGCCAAGCCGGTCGCGTATCGACGCCTGTGTATCGGCGATGACGGTGAGCGTTGTAAGGCCGAGGAAATCCATCTTGAGCATCCCGACCTTCTCGAGATCACCCATGGGAAACTGGCTGGTAAATTCGTCCTTGTCCGTTTTCTTGACCGGAACAAGTTCGTGCAGCGGTTTAGGGCTGATCACCACGCCGGCAGCATGAACCGATGTATGGCGAGAGCAGCCCTCAAGTTTTAACGCAAGATCTATGAGGTCCTTGATAGGTCTCTCACCGTTATAAGCATTTCTGAGCTCTGGCACCGTCTCCAGGGCATCCGAGATACTTACATTACGGCCCCGTATCGGCGGCGGGATCATCTTGGCGACACGTTCTACGGCCCCGAATTCCATTCCAAGTGCCCGGCCGACATCCTTTATCGCCGCCCGCGATGCCATTGTGCCGAAAGTTATTATCTGGCAAACCGATTCCTGCCCATAAAGGTCGGTGACATAACGAATAACGTCGCCGCGGCCGCGAATACAGAAATCAATATCAATATCCGGCATTGAGATCCGGTCGGGGTTCAGGAATCGCTCAAATAGGAGGTCATACTGAAGCGGGTCCACATCGGTTATCCGCAGACAATATGCAGCGAGCGAACCGGCCGCCGATCCGCGTCCCGGGCCGACGGGTATGCCCTTTTCGCGGGCGAATCGGATGAAATCCCAGACGATCAGGAAATAACCCGAAAATCCCATCTTTCGGATCGTCTGAATCTCCGAATCCAGGCGTTCCCGATACTCATCAAGTGTGCGAACCAGCGTTCCGTCTGCGATTCGCGGCTCCCATTCCTGATTCCGTCGTTCGGCGAAGCCGTCATTGAGGACATGAACAAGATACTCGTCCATAGGCATGCCCACGACCGGAGTCGGATAATCAGGGAGTTGCCGGACATCGTCGCCCTGCGGGATCTCGACGTTGCACCTTTCCGCTATCCTGACAGTATTCTGCAGCGATACAGGCAGATCTTTACCAAAGATCTCCCACATTTCCACCGGCGACCTTAGAAATCTCGTAGCATCCGGCGTTCTTCCTGTATCCACCAGCGTGCGGCCATCCTCTATGCAAAGCAGCAACTCGTGAGCGCGAAAATCGTCCGCGTTCAGGTAGTGAACGTCGTTTGTCGCGACAAGCTCGATCTCCGCTCTTTTCGAAAGCTCGACGGTCCGATGGAGCAACTGATGCCGAATATCATCCGTGGCTTCGCCGATCTCCAGGAAAAAATTGCCTCGCCCAAGTGAGTCTTCGAGCAATTTGGCATTCTCTAGGGCCCGGAAGTCGTCACCCGCGGCGAGGAAATGCCCGACAGGCCCGGGCAGGCCGCCGGAAAGCCCGATCAGCCCTTCGCTGTGGGCCGAAAGCATCTCCAGATCGATCCGTGGCCGATGATAATATCCGTCTGTAAAGGCTTTAGATGCAAGGGATACGAGATTTAGATATCCTCGGTAGTTCTCCGCGAGCAAGATGAGATTGTAGTAGGGCCGCTCACCGGCTCCCACAGAACTCGACTTGTCAAGACAACTCTCAAACAGAAAATTCGCCTCGTACCCGATAATCGGCTTGATCTTGGCGTATTTTAGCTCATTGTAAAACGCCAGGGCACCGTAGAGATTGCCATAATCCGTTATCGCACAGGCTTTGAAGTCGAGTTCCTCGAGACGGGCAGCCAAAGGCTTTAGTTGGATTGTGCTTTGCAACAAGCTATAATCGGTATGCAAATGCAGGTGAACGAAGTCTTTTTCACCGAATTTTGCCGGTTCGCTCGTCGTCATATATGAAGAAAGTTTATCTCGAAACCTTTGGCTGTCAAATGAACGTGTCCGATTCAGAACGCGTATCGACGGTATTGGCTCGAGACGGCTTTGAGATGACCGCGAATGAGGAATCGGCCGATGTGGTCGTCTTTAACACCTGTTCAGTGCGCGAGCGTGCTGAACACAAACTCTATACTCGCGTCGGCCAGGTCCGCCACCAGAGGATTAAGAAACCCGTTGTCGGCGTCATGGGCTGTGTGGCTCAACTCGAGGGCGAAACGCTATTTCGGAAGATAAGCGGCGTTGACTTCGTCCTCGGTACGAGCGCGGTCGGACGCATCTCAAATGCTGTAAATGCGTCACTTGCGGGCAATCAACGTTACCTTGATGTTGGCGAGAGGGAAGTCGAATACGACTGGACGGTGGCCGATACGCATCGGCATTCGCCGTATGTCGCCTTCTTGCCGATAATTGAGGGCTGCAACAAATTCTGCACCTACTGCATCGTTCCTTTCTCGCGTGGCAGGGAACGGAGCCTTCCTGCCTCTGAGATTGTCCGACAGGTCCTTGAATTGCGTAGAAGTGGCGTTAAGGAAGTTCACTTAATTGGTCAAAACGTTAATAGTTACCGTCCCAATAGCAGCTCCGGCTTAGAAGGTATAAAAGGGAAGTATCCCTTCTCTCGACTGTTGCGAACTGTCGCGGCGACGGGCATAGAAAGGGTCAAATTCACAACCTCATTTCCCCGCGATTTTCGCGACGATATCGTCGAAGCGATCGAACAGCACGAGAATCTCTGCAATTGGGTGCATTTGCCGGTCCAGTCGGGCAGCGATCGTGTCCTCCGGTTGATGAAGCGCGGACATACCGTCGATAAATACAAGGCCAAGATCGACCGAATTAAAGCGTCGTCTCGCGATATATCTCTGACGACCGATATTATCGTCGGTTTTCCCGGCGAGACTGAGGCTGATTTCCTCGACACCATCGATCTCTTTGAGTACTGCGAATTCGACAGCGCCTATATCTTCAAATATTCGCCGCGGCCCGGGACACCGGCATTTGAGATGAATGACAATGTTTCGGCGGCAGAAAAGACGCTTCGCTTCCTCGAACTCGAAAAAGTCCAGAAACGTATAACCGCCAATAGGTTACAACGATATCTTAATCAAGTGCTTAAAGTTCTGGTTGAAGCAAGATCGGTTCGGACGAACGATGGACTTACGGGCCATTCGACTTGCCACAAGGTCGTAAACTTTCGAGGATCGAGTGATCTTTTGGGCAGGATCGTTGATGTAAGAATTACCGAAGCTAAGGCAAATTCATTATTTGGTGAGGTCGTCTAGGTCATGAAAGCCAGTAATTTGATCGAGGTCAAGATCGGAGCCCTGATCATGGACCCGAACACCAACACTCCGATAGTTGTCCTAAAGAGCATCGAGGGCGAGACGGTCCTGCCCATTTGGGTCGGAGCATTCGAGGCCAACGCGATTGCCCTTGAGATCGAGAAAGTTGTCCCTCAGCGGCCTATGACGCATGACCTCCTCCGCAACGTCATCATCGCGTGCCAACTCACAGCGACCAGCACGATCATCACGGACCTGCAGGAGAATACTTTCTACGCCCGAATAGAGCTGGTAGATCGCAAAGGTGATCCTGTTTCAATGGACGCGCGTCCGTCAGATGCTATCGCCCTCGCATTACGCCTCGACTGTCCGATCTTTGTGGAACAAAAGGTGATCGACCTCTCGGCCGCATCGATGCCGGATACCGAGAGTTCGCCGGGCGGCGGCCAAGCCCCGGATGACTGGCCGGAACTGATCGGCTAGAAATTACATAATCTCTATTATCAGACGCACGATGTAGGTGTATATATGTGGTGAGAGGCGTTGCCAACATCTGCCAATGCCCTAACCCTAGGCCGTCCCCGCCGCAATTTCTGACTTGTCGGCCACTGCCAATAGCGGGATCAGAATCGCCACATAACATAGGGCCGCGATAAAGAAGTTTATTGAGATGCCGAAGTAGATCGACACAAAAACCGCCAGAGCGGAGCTCAAAACACCAAATATCCCGTTCAGTGCCCAGAACCACGGGGTGTCATCCGCCACTAACGGCTTGAACATCTTCATCCCAGTTGGAAAGAAAAAGCCCAACAATATCCCAAGAGGAAATATCACGAGAACGCACAACATCGCTTTTGTAGAGATCGGTTCTGCGATCATCCTCGAGACCAATGCCGAGAGGACGAATTTTTGAGCCACAATGACCGCCGCTGTCAGAACCGGCAGAATGTAGCGGACTGGCGGGCGAGTCACAGGCAACCGATCGCTCAAGAAGCTCCCGACTCCCGTGCTGGCGATGATCGTGAACAGCAGTATGCCGAGCGCGTAAACCGGATGCCCTAGGAATACCGACAGTTTCTGGATCATCGCGATCTCAGCGAACATAAATCCCGCTCCGATCAGGCAGAAATATACAACGCCAATACGCATCGCCCGCTTCGAACCAGAGTCCGACCCCTTAGCCCGCGTCCCGATCTGCAGCGGGACTACGATCGTCACCAGCGCGAGGATGCCCAGGCACATGATGAGTCCGACCAGGGTTACTGTCGCGATCAAGTTCCCTTTCAAGACGCCCGCGTCAGTGTTAAACGCAAAGCCTATGTGGTCGAGCCGTAGCATATTGAAAAAATATGGACTCTCGTCCGTTGCCGGCTCGTAGTTGACCACGGCATCTTTGATCGAAAGGTCGAGTTCCTCGGCCGACTTGGCATTCACGATGCCCCGCAAGATCGGATTATCAGCGTCGATGCCCGGTGCCGTAAGCAGATTGAACTGCATCTCGCCGCACACCCGCTTTAGTGCCTCGACATCCTGCGCCGTGAAAGGCTCTTTGCTAAGCAGCAAGGTCGAGACTTGCCCAGACGTGATGAGAGCAATATGCCGGGACGGATCCTGAACGCCGTTGTCGAGGAGCGACGAGACCGTGACACTCAGCAAACGCCCCGCCTCGCCCGAATTATTCGGATTGTACCAGCGCGAGACTGTGAAAATGCCGTCGTCTTTGAGGCGACTATAGAAAACATTCCAGGCCTCGACGGTGTAAAGACCGTTTTCGGAAAGCGAGAACGCTCCGGCTCCGGTTGCGGCCCAAGTGTCGATCATCGACATCTGCAGAACCGAGAATTTCTCATCGGATCGCGTCAGATAGCTCCGGGCCTCGTCAGCGACGAATCGCACTTTCTCGTTGTTCCCCAGACCGGCAAAGTCCTTAAACTGCTCTTTTTGCAAGCCTATGAATACAGGATTTACATCGACGCCAAGCACTCTTTCATGCCCGAACAGCAGTGCGCTCTGAAGATCACGGCCACCGCCAACACCGATGACGGCGGCGCCGCCCGATGGCCTGAGATAATAGCCGATGTTTGTGACGTCGTATCGAAGGCCTTTAAGGTCTGACAGCGAGTTGTACTGTCTGACCGCCGTCCCGGCATCGCCGTCAATATTCATCCAATACTGAAAGACCTGCTCTGCCGGCAGCGTTGGACTAGGCCCCCAATACAGCGGCGTTCCAATACCGCCATTGAAGACCACAACCCGCGAGAATGAATTCCATCGCTCGAGCAACATCCAGTCAACGGGCACGACCTTTCCCTTCGTAGTGACTTGGTAAAGCCCGACTGAAGTTGTCGTCGTAACGGTCACGATCGCGGCGAGCACGATGCAAAGCGCGAAGAGCAGCCGGCGGTGAGCAAAAGTCGCGCTGCCATATGCAAATACGAACGCCGATATCGCTCCAATGATCGAACAGATCAAAACAATACTCGGTGCGCTGAAAACCTCGAGGCCGGCGAGGACGAACAGGCATCCCAATGCAGCACCCAGCAGATCGACAGCATACAACTTCCCGATCGGCAGATCGTATTTGGTCAAAATGATCGACAGTGCAACGCCCGAATAGTAGAACGGCAGTGTGCACAAAGCTGTGATCAACAGCAACGCTAGCACCGGCATGAGCGAATACTCCATGTTGATCGGTATAAGACACAGGAGCAACAACACGACCGGCAGGACCAACGCATACCCCATGCACGCACCCGCGACGGCGTCGTTAAGGCTCCGGAGCCCGAGTCGATCCTTTCTCAGGTAAACGGTCGTTGCGCCTGCAGTCATACCCAGCATTGCGGTTGAGATCGCAAAAAATGCCAAATAATACCAAGTGCTCACGCTGAAAAGTCGCGACAACGTGATCTCGAGGGCGAGCGTGGTGAAAGCGATGAGAAACGTACCGAAATAAACGTTCATGGCTCTAAGAACGGCTGATGGATATTTGCTTTAGGTCAGGTCGAAACAGAGATTGACAAAAATTCCACAAAACTGCAAATGG
>JAGOWF010000306.1 GCA_018060305.1 Pyrinomonadaceae bacterium | reverse complement strand
CCGGCCGCATCTTCGGCTTTCTTGGGCCAAACGGAGCCGGCAAAACAACTACGATTCGAATGATCGTCGGCATTACCGCGCCTGATTCGGGCACGATCGAGCTGTTTGGCGAGCGGATGTCGCCGCGGCTACAGGATCGTATCGGGTATCTCCCCGAGGAACGCGGCCTTTACAAGAAGATCAAGGTCGTTGATCAACTCCGCTATTTTGCAGCCCTCAAGAATGTGCCGCGTGCCGTCGCCGATCAGCGGATCGACTTTTGGCTCGGCCGCATGAATTTGGCTGAATGGAAGACAAAGAAGACGACAGACCTGTCAAAAGGGATGCAGCAAAAGATTCAGTTCATCTCCACGGTGCTGCACGATCCTGACCTATTGATCCTGGACGAGCCATTCTCAGGCCTCGATCCGGTGAATGTTGAATTTATGATCGAGGTGCTGAGCGAATTTCGCACACAGGACAAGACCGTGATCTTTTCAACGCATATGATGGAGACCGCAGAACGGCTCTGCCGCGACATTATCCTGATAAATAAGGCCCGAAAGGTCATCGGCGGCAGCCTGCGTGAGATCAAAGGAACATACGGTCACAACTTGATCGCGTTGCGTGTGGCCGGAGCCGACAAGGTTCTCGCCGACCGCAGCCTCGTTGCGAGAGTCGAGGTCCATGCGGACGAGAAAGAGATCGAGTTGGCCGTGGGCGTTGACGCTCAAGCCCTGCTCAAGAAAATGATCGAGTCGGGCGCGAACATATCGAAGTTCGAACAAGTCGAGCCAAGCCTGAACGACATTTTTATCGATCAGGTTGGCGGCCACAGATCAGAACAGACTAATGCGTAAATTCCTGGCCGTCGTCCGGCACGAATACAAAAAGATCGTTCTCAAGTGGAGCTTCCTGATCGGCACGCTGATCTTTCCACTTCTCGGTCTCGGTTTTGCGATAGTTCCGGCGATCATCTTTTCGCTAAAGGGCGACGCTACACGCATAGTTGTCGTGGATCCTTCGGGCAAGATCCTTCCGCGGCTCAAGGACAACCTTTCTGCCGAACGTATCGCCCAAAAAGCGGATGATGCGATGCGTGAGCGATTCGATTCGCCGAGCGCCGCCCAGCAGGATCAGATGAAACAAGGTGCGGCCATGCTGGCTGCCGGATTCGTATTTGTGGATTTCGATCCCGGCGATGCACCGCTCGCTCAGGTCAGGGAGCGGCTCAATGCGATGGCCGCGAATGACGAGATCGATGCGTATTTGCTAATTCCGCCGAATATCGAAGCCAAAGATGCGAAATATGAGTTCCTGTCGCGAAAAGCGGGCGATTTTGTGACGAATGATACGCTCAAGGACGCCCTGAATGCCGCCGTCCGCTCACAGCGACTTGCTGACGCTAATATCAGCGAAACGCTGGTCCGAGACCTGGGCCAGAGCATCAATTTCTCGTCGCGTTCGATAAACGAGAAAGGCGAAGAGAAAGACAGCGAAATGCTTTTCATCGCATCGCTCGTTATTGGGATGATGATCTACATCTCGCTGACTATCTATGGGCAGGTCATAATGGGCGCGGTCGTCGAGGAGAAAGAAACGCGCATTGCGGAGATACTTTTTTCCTCGGCACGCCCGACCCAATTGATGTTTGGCAAACTCGTCGGTGTTGGCCTCGCAGGCCTGTCGCAGCTTGCTATCTGGACGGCATCGCTGGCGGCGTTGATCGGATTTCTCTCGACTCAATCTGACACCGGGCCGCTTTTTGCATCGCTTCCCCGGATAACGCCGCTGATGGTGTTCTATTTCTTCGTATATTTCATCGTCGGCTATTTTACCTATGCGTCGATCTTTGCGCTGGTCGGCTCAATGGTGACGACCGTGCAGGAAGGCGGACAGTTCGCGTTTCCGCCGATCATGCTGATGCTCATCGGCTTTTACTTTTGCTTTGCCGTCATTCGCGACCCAAACTCCGACCTGTCGTTCTGGGTCTCGATCTCTCCACTTTTTGCGCCGCTGACGATGCCTGTCCGCATATTGGCCGAGATGCCGCCGTTCTGGCAAATTGCGCTGTCCGTTGCCCTCAACTGCATAACGATCGCTTTCGTCGTGTGGATAGCCTCACGCGTATATCGTGTTGGGATGCTGATGTACGGCAAGCGTGCGACCATTCCCGAGGTGCTCAAATGGATCAGGCAGGCATGAGAAAGATTCTGGGAAAACTCGCCCTGGGCGGCGCCTGCCTGCTCGGCTTGTGGGCGTGCGAGCATACTCCGCCCGCGAATAAGCCGAAATCCACGCCGACACCTCCGCCGCCGGTCCCCGCCGAGGCCGTCCGCATCGACAAGCCCGCCAACGTCAGCTTCTCGACCTATTCCAAAGAATGGCCCGTCGGCTGGACGTGGATCGACCCCGACGAGAAGAACAACCCGACGCCGCACGACGTCAATGCCGGCGTCCTGCGTGTCATCGTCCCGACCGGCAAGGAAATTTATGGTAACAACCGCACCGCGCCGCGATATCTCAAGGCCATTACGGGCGACTTTCAGATCGAAACGCGGGTGAGGTTCAAACCGACCGAGAACTATCAAGGTGCGGGCCTGTTGATATACGTGGACGAGAACAACTTCCTGCGGTTCGAACACGGTTTTGGCGGCATCGGCAGAGGTGGCGGCGGCCTGCGAATGGACGCGCAACGCGGCGATCAATTTGAGGCGATTACGACGGCGAATGACGTCCAGACCGACCTCGCCGAGGTCGATCTCAGGCTCGTGCGCATCGGCGGCACCTTCACGGCATACTGGCGTGCGGACGAAGATGCCGCGTGGCGCGACGCGGGCGAATACGTCTCCACATATCCCGAAACGATCCTCGCCGGTCTCGTCGCCTGCAACACCGCGCGCGAAGTGACGGTCGAATTTGCATACATCAAACTGCTGCCTGCCCCCAAG
>JAGOWF010000305.1 GCA_018060305.1 Pyrinomonadaceae bacterium | reverse complement strand
GTCCCCTTTTGGCGTGTTTTCAGATATGAGACGGAATTGCACCCTTTCAGCATACCGCAAGAGGGTGCGTTATGAAAAGTGCTCGAAACCTATCGTCAGTCGCTGCCGAAGTTTATCGACACGGTCATCGTGTACCTTGTTACTCTCCGGCATTGATTTGTGACAGAAACATAGTTGTTACCCGAGCGCGTGATAAAGCTCGTTGAGGTCGCACCGCCGGAGAAGACCACGCAGCCGTTACCTGAACTGACATTGCCCGACAGCACCTGGCCGTTGCGGGCGCCGAGCACGTACGTTCTGGTCGCGCCGCCCGAAAGCGAGCCCGACACGGTTGCGGACGTGCGGCCGCGGGCAAATTTGATCCTCGTCTGGGCGTCAGCCTCGGACGAGAAAATGAACGCAAACATCAATGATGCGAGCGCGGTGATTACCAGCTTTTTCATAATTCCTCCAAAACCTACGGGGTTATGGGGAATTGTATGTGGTTTTTCGCGTTATCGCAAGAAAATATCGGCCGTTCACGCCTGTTGCCCGATCGAGCGGATGCGCTCTCGCAGTGCGTCATACGTCTCATGAAGCTCGTCGCCGCGCGCAGCATAGATGTCAGTAATGATCCGCGAGTCGGCCGGGCGAAACGCACGCAGCATCACATTGCGGTTACGGACGGATCCCTTCGCGTCGATCACGACCACGGCCCGCGTCCAACTCAACGGAAACATCGCGTGTCCGCCGTAAAGCCGCGTGACCGCCCGCTCAGGATCGGCGAGCAGCGGCATTGGCAGGCTCAGGCTTTGGGAGAATTTTTGATGCTCATTGGGCGTTCCGGGACTAATGCCGACGATCGTCGCCTTTGTCTCGAGATAGCTGGCCCAATTGTCACGGACCGAGCATAGCTGGCGTGTGCATACGAGCGTCTCGTTCTGTGGGTAAAAGAGCAGCACGACGACCGATCCCGCATGATCCGACAGGCGCCATTCGCGACCGTTGTCGGTTTCCAGACGAAAGTCCGGGGCTTGATCTCCGATTTGAGGCTGGTAAGACATATCAATGCACCGCGACCTGTTCTACGCTCATGATCGCGTCACGAACACGCTCGGCCACATCGGTAGTCAGCCCGCTGTCCTTTTGCAGTCGGTGGAGGTGATCGAGCGTGCGTGGGTCCTTTTGGAGCCTGATAGTGTGCAGGAGCGCAAAGCGAACGCGCTCATCGCGATGATTTCGGATCGCGTCAAATACCTCACTGGTCTCGCCTGCATTGATGAGCATAGAGGTAAGGACAAATGCCTCATAGGCTATCTTGATGTCGTCATGCACCAGCCGCTCAAACCCTTTCTCGACAATACCGGCCTCTATGGCCGCCCGAGCAGCGTGGCTCAGCCGAAACGCGTCGTCGGTCTCAATTATCCGCTTCCATGCCGCTGCTCGATCAAAACTCAGCCTGAAGAGGCCGCGAGCCGCAGCCGCCCGCACCTCGCGCGTTGGATCGGCCGACGCAAGGACGATCGTCTCAAATACGGACTCGTGGTCAAATTCCGCGAGCACCGTAACGGCTCTCGACCTGAGCGATGACGAGAGATCGTAGAGAGCGATCTGCGATAGGGCCTCAACCGAATTCTGTGTCTTGAACGCCATCAATATCCGCACCGCCAGATCGCGGACCGCTTCGTCATCCTCATACTCCTCGTTGGCCTGTTCAATGGCGGTCAGCAGTGACGGATCATCAGACAGCGGCAAAGGCTCAAACACCCTCGACTCCGGAATACTCGTAAATGAATTGATCGGCAGCTGCGAGTATTGCAGCCTGCGCATCTTCTCCTGAAATGCTCGCGCATCCGCCGCCAGATCGCCCGTCGTCGTTTGGCCCGCAGGCGCCGTTGAAACATTGCCAGCCGATTCTCGTTTTGTTGGCGAACCAGAACTTCTTTTTCCTATCGGCTTTTTCGCTTTTCGCAGCCATTCGAGTTCCTTTTCGGCGTCAACGCTGGCGATATCGTAGCTCGCATGCTGATTCGAGTAGTAACCGGAGTATCGGTTCTCATAGTTATATTGGGGCCGGCCGACAGCAGCCTTGGCCTTTCGCCAAAAGTAAATTGCCATTCCAAACCCGCCGACGACGACCACCGCCACGATCATCCACAAGCCCCATCCCGACCCTTCTGAAGCGTCGTCAGCAGTCCGGGCACAAAGCCGAACCGCTGCCGCAAGAAGGATCAGCCCTGAGACGGCAAGGCGATCAAGCGAAAAGCTCGTTGAGAGATAATTGCGTGTCATGAGAAACTTACGATGCTTTGAGGAATGAACAGGAGCGCGCCCGGAGCGCGTGGGCCGTTTTCCATTATGGCTGTTATCTTCGCACTTGTCACGACATTTTTTAGCCACGTTAATATATTTTTAACAGTGTGATCATTCCGGAAAAACAGCGAGATCGGTAGATTGCTCAAATACTCCTTTCGTAATAAAGTCAGAAAAGGCAATCTGCTATCACATGGGCACCGCACCTACGATCTCAAATTCGAAAATCCCCGGACTAAAGTTTGTCTATCGCGGCAAGGTCCGCGATATATACGAAATAGACGACGATACGCTGCTGCTAGTAGCCACCGACCGGCTCTCGGCGTTTGACTGCATTCTGCCGACGCCTATCGAGAAAAAGGGAGCGGTGCTAACGCAGTTGTCGGCGTTTTGGTTCAAGATGTTCGAGGATGAGGTTGACAGCCACTTCATCACAGCCGACTTCGATAAGATGCCGCCGCTCGTTCGGGCGCAGGAATCGCTGCGCGGACGCTCGACGCTCGTCAAGCGTGCCGAGGTCTTCCCGGTCGAATGCGTCGTTCGCGGCTATCTCGAAGGCTCGGGCTGGAAAGATTATAAAGCGACCGGCAAAGTCTCAGGCCACGACCTGCCTCGCGGACTCGTTCAATGCGACAGGATG
>JAGOWF010000304.1 GCA_018060305.1 Pyrinomonadaceae bacterium | reverse complement strand
GCCCGCTGCTCGTCGTAAATACCGCGCTCGATCAACTCCTCCATCGACGTCGAGGCCTTGTTTACGCCATAGACGAATTCGAAGTTGTCCGCGCCCAGCTCTCGTGTCACGCTCTCGTGACGATCGTCAAAGCCGTCCGCCGTGACGACAAGGACCGAATCGTGAAGCTCTTTTAGCGCAGGCCAAAGCATCGCTATTGATCGGCCGGCAATACACGCCCGCGGCATTCGCCAAAGCCGATGCGGCGAAAGCCCTCGCGTTCGCAGTAGCCTTTCATGATGACCTCGTCGCCGTCCTCTAAGAATCGTCTCTGTTCGCCGGACGGCAGATCGATCGGCTCGGTGCCGCGCCATGTCAGTTCAAGCATGCAGCCGCGTTCTTCTTTCGACGGGCCGCTGACAGTGCCCGACGCGATCAGGTCGCCGGTCTGCAGGTTGCAGCCGTTCGACGCATGATGCGTCAGCATCTGGCCGACAGTCCAGTAGAGGTCTTTGGTGTTGGAACGCGAAAGCCTGTGAGGCTCGATATTCTTGTTCCGCATCGTCTCGGTCTGAATATAGACCTCAAGATTGATGTCGAGGCCGCCAAATTTTTGATTCTTCTCGTCGCTCAGGTAATCAAGCGGCTGCGGATCGTCAGGGTCGCGTTCAAACGCCTTTGTCCGAAACGGCGCAAGCGCCTCCATCGTCACAACGAAAGGCGAGATCGTCGTCGCAAAATTCTTCGCCAAAAACGGCCCCAACGGCTGGTATTCCCACGCCTGTATATCCCTCGCCGACCAGTCGTTGACCAGACACATCCCAAAGATATGCTCCTCGGCCTCGCCTATCGGTATCGGCGACCCAAGCTCATTCCCTCGCCCGACAAAAAAGCCCAATTCCATCTCGTAATCGAGATTCTTCGCCGGAATAAACACCGGCGGCTTTTCAGCATCACTCCGATTCTGCCCATGCGGCCGCTTGATGTCCGTCCCGCTCACCACGATCGACGAAGCCCGTCCATGATACCCGATCGGCACATACTTATAATTCGGCAGCAAAGGATTGTCCGGCCGAAACATCGACCCGACATTAGTAGCGTGGTAGATCGAGCAGTAAAAGTCGGTATAGTCATGAATCGAGAAGGGCGCCTCAGGCTCAACATGGTTCATCGGCACGAGCCATTTGACGGCCGCCTTTATCGTAGCTGCGTTTGCCGAATCAGCAAGGGCCGCCATGCCTGCCAAGCGCAACTCTGATAACGCTTCGGTCCCGAAGAAATTGGCGATGAACGTCGGTTCGCACATATCGATATCGAGAATAAGGTCGTCGAATCCATGACCGAAGAGACCCGCATCGATAGCTCCAAACAGATCGAAAACCTTGTCGCCGATTGCCAAGGCAAGCCGGGGAGGATCTTCATTGTCATCCGCGGGCCAAAACATACAAAAGGGTAAGTTCTGTATCGGAAAATCCGTCCCCGGATCGTTAGCGCTCTCGACCCAACTCCTGAGCTCCGGGTCATGTGTTTCATTTATCTCGTACATAAAATGATTCGACGCAAAAAGGCATAGAAGACGCAAAATAAGAGACCGCCTATTTGCGCCTTTTGCGCTTTTTTGCGGCTATAAAACTCCTAACTTCTGCAGATCCGCCACCGGCTCGTCGAACGAGCATGAGCCGAATGATTGCAGGCCGTACTCGCGCATGCGTTCGATCTGCCAGGTCGTCAGGACGTATTCGTCACGCCAGACGGCAGTGTTGTCGTCGAACGCAAAGACCTCCTCAAATTCCTCCTCCATAACGTCCTCGAGTAAGCTTGGGCGGTAGCCTTCGCGAGCGAATCCGGTCATCAGGAACAGGTTCAAAAAGCCGTGCATTGTTCCTTTTACAGAATCCGCCTCATACGTCAGCGGGCGAAAGCACCGTATCGGATGATGCAGGCCGGCGGTCGCCTTAAATCTAACATTCGCCGCGAGACAAGTCTTGACAAATCGAATGATCGCTTGTGTCGAGGGAAATGCCTCAGGCGTCACGCCGCCCGTGCGGACCTTCGCACGCTGCCCGCGAATGGCAAGTGCCGAGACCAGATCGGGCAGCGTCTGATCGAGCGGCAATTCAAAATACGCCGTAATATCGCCCGGCACCGAGATAGCCGCATTCTCGATAACGCCCGCCGAGTCGGCCCTGATCTCCAGGACATCGCAGACGATGCCGGGCCCATTCGCCGCGTTAAAATTCTTGACCTGATCGATCGTTTTCGTCACGTCATCGCCCGCGACGACCGCAACCCGCCACGCATTGCCGTCGTCACGCGAGATAAAATCCCTCGCACTCTCGTAAAATTCGTCCAGCCGCGCCGCCGTCACGACAAACCGCCCGAGCATCCACGCGTAATTGCTGTTGCGATACATCGCGTAATTTATGACCGCCTCCGACATCGACAGGCCGGCCGGCGGAAACAGCCCCGCGTAGTCGATCGCATCTGCCATCAAGGCGCGAACCGAAGTAAGAACATCGTCTTGGGATGAATGATCCATTTTACCGAACGATAAATGTCGATGATACCACGATGCTCTTCTAATAAGAGATCAGAAAATCCTTGACAAACCGTTGGTAGTGTGCTACGGTGTTGCAATGACGCAACGAACGATCCCATGCCTTCAAGCCTGCATCGATGTGGCCGCGTGGCCTTTTGTCTCACAAAATGCCACGGTGTCAGGTTTTTTTTCAAAATTGGCTGGAACACGGGTAAAATTGAAGTTAACTTATTGAAAACACAGCCAGTTATTTGTCCCGCTCACGAGCGGGACAGGGGCGGGACACGCGACTCGCAGCAGTGCCCGCAAAATGCCGGAAGATGCGAGGATCTGGCGGCCGAAAAGATCATATTCTAGTTTTTTTCAAAAAACCGGCGGGACACCCGTAAAAACGGACGTAAGTTATTGAAATCACAGGTGGTTATTTGTCCCGC
>JAGOWF010000089.1 GCA_018060305.1 Pyrinomonadaceae bacterium | reverse complement strand
AAGCGAATGGCGCTCGGCGACGAGCCGCCGGACAAGATCGCCGAACTTATCGCACAAAAGGCATGTCCGACCTAATGGACCATTTTGGTGACATGAGTCACCTGCCGATCTTCCCGCTGCCGCTCGTCATGCTTCCGAACGAGCTGCTGCCGTTGCACATTTTTGAGGAGCGTTATCGGCAAATGCTTCGCGACATTGCCGAGCAGCGAAACAGATTTGGCATCACATATTTCGAGCCGTCGGAACAGTTTATGGATCGCCCCGCTGGGGGCACCGTCGGATGCGTCGCCGAGATCCGTGAATCTCAGATGCTGCCCGACGGACGGTCAAATATTCTCTCGCTGGGGATAGTTCGGTATCGCCTGCTTACTTATCTGGATGGCGATGAGCCTTATCTCGTAGCGGAGGTCGAACCCTTTTCTGACGTGCACGATCCGGACATTGATACATTGGCCGACGAAGTATTTGTGCTGTTCGAGCGAATGGCACGGGCGGCGTTCAAGCTCGGCGGCAGCCGCGGGCCGTTCCCTGAGATACAACGCACCGATCCTGAGTCGCTTTCATTTCTGATAACGGCGGCATTCAATTTTGAGAACGAAAAGAAGTATCGGCTTCTCGAAATGACCTCGACGCGCGAACGCCTGACAGAACTACAAGAGCTGCTCGACAAGACTGCCTCACAAATGGAATCGAGCGCAGAGATACAAAATATCTCGCGCTCGAACGGCCATTCGTCAAAAAAGATCGACCTCTAGTTACTTAACGAGTCCCGGAAAAAGTCTATCAATCGCTGATCGTATGCCTCAGATTGTTCCATCGAGGCGTTAATGATCCTGAAGCCCGACGGGCTGAGATCGAGCTTGGTCTGGATGCGGTTCGACGCGGGCAGGCATTTGGACAGTCTTGATGTCGAGTCCTGAAAGTCAGCGGCATCGACGCCCGCGAGCAGCAGCACGTTGCGGTCGGCGAGCTTACGGGCGGTGTCGCACGATTGCTCGCGCTGATAGCAGCCGTCAAAGAAATAGAGCCGCGTGCCGAGTTTTGCAAGTTTCGTGGTAGCAGCACTGGCGAACGGATAACGGCGCTCGACCGTCTCGCGAAGCACGCTGTCGGCATTCTCAGGAACGGAGTCCAGAGCCAGGGCCTTCACACTTTGATCACGAGCGGCGGCCATCAGGGCCACGCTTGCGCCCATTTCGACACCGTAGATGCCAATATTTTTCCCGACCAGCGTTATCTGACTTGGCGTGCGAAGGCCGCGCAGAAATTCGAGCGCGGATCCTGCGTCCTCCGCCTCGCACCCGCCAAAGCTGGCGTTCTCGACCGTCGGTTTCTCGCCGTGGCCGCGAAGGTCAGGCATAAGGACCGTGAAATTGGTTGACTCGTTCAGCTTGACGCCCAGATTCAGAACATACGATCGGTCGGCCCCGTATTTATGATAGAGGACGACGGCCGGGGCACCATCGGCACCTCGCAATAGCCAACCTCGTGACGAACTGCCGTCGCGATTTGGCCACGTTTCCTCCGTGACCTGCGCCGCGCGTGAGCTCAGTTGACCGAATTTCTCGGGCGTGACCAAGTAAGGAGCACGGAAAGGCCGGGCCGATGTATAGACAAGCCAGACCGAGCCCGAGACGACCGCAGCAATGACAAGAAATAACGCCGGCAAGAGGAGACGGAGAAAACTTTTGAATAAACGTGTCGATTTAGCCATTGTTCGGGGGCCTCAAAAGTGAAGCGTATGCCGCGAATGCAGCGGGAAAAGGCGAAAGCCCAAGATAAAAGGCTTTCGATCAGACCTCTTAAATGCTACCATAAGCGCCTGTCCCAAAGGAAGCAGTTTTTAAAGATGTTAAAAGTTGTTCATATACCGCTTCTCATAGCTCTGACCTTGGTATTATCGACCGTTCCGGCTATCGCTGACATCAGCGTGATGCCTGTGTCCGATGTCCGCGAGGGAATGCGCGGAACGGCGAGGAGCGTTTTTCGCGGCAACAAGTCTGAGGAATTCAACGTCGAGATCCTCGGCGTCCTGCCAAACTGGATCGGCCCGGGCCAGGACATGATCGTCGGCAAACTCAGCGGTGCCAATGCGGAGCGGACCTTCGTTTTCGCAGGTATGTCAGGCTCACCTGTTTATATCGACGGCAAACTTGTCGGTGCGATCTCATATAGTTTTCCGTTTGCCAAAGAACCTATCTGCGGCATCACGCCATTTGATCAGATGCGCGCGCTGGTTGAGGCCGGGCCGCTTCAAAACGGCCCGACAAAGCAAGCCGTGTCGTTCTCGCTGGCCGAGCTTGCCGCAGACCGGACAACGGCATCTATCGGCATATCTTCAACTCAGGGAACACTAACGCAGCCGCTCGGCCCGACGCTTTCGTCCATTGCGGGGCAATCCTTGATCCGGATCGCTACGCCTGTGACGTTCTCCGGTATCTCCCAGCGTGCGCTCGATCAGATCGCGCCGGAATTCGAACGAGCGGGCTTTGTGGCCGTCGCTGCAGCCGGCGGAGACAGCCGCATTTCTGAGATGAAAAAGGCCGATGCGACCACGCTGCTCGCCGGCGATTCGGTTGTCGTTCATCTGGCCCGCGGAGATATCCAGATCGCTGCAGCCGGCACGGTAACGCATCGAGACGGCAACAAGATCTATGCGTTCGGCCATCCGTTTTTCGGCCTCGGTTCCGCCGACCTGCCGATGTCCGAATCGCACGTCGTGACGGTGGTGCCGAATGCCAATAATTCGTTCAAGCTCGCCGTGTCCGATGCCCTTGTAGGCTCGATGACCGAAGACCGGGCAACCGGCATTTACGGCCTGCTCGGCCGCCAGCCACGCATGCTGCCGGTGACGATCGATCTTACGACCAGCCGCGGCCGCAGGGAGACCATCAGATTTGAGACCGCGATCGACGACCTGCTTACAGGGCTGATCCTCAATGCCGGCATCGCAAACACGCTCATAGGCAATGAGCGAGGCATAGGTGACGCAACCGTCGAACTGACGGGTGAGGTCCGAGTTCGCGGTGAACAGCCGATAAAGCTCGCCCGTCGATTCGTCGGCCCGCAAACCACAAGCCTTTCTGCCGCTGCCGTCTCCGTGCCGGTCACGGCGCTGCTTCGCGCCGGTTTTGATGGCCTCGAGATCGAGGCCATTGACGTCGATCTCACCGTCACCGAGGGCAGCCAAACAGCAGCCATCGATCGCATATCGGTAGATCGCGACCGCGTCCGCGCAGGCGAGACCGTCGAAGTCACGCTGAGCCAGCGGAGCAAGAGCGGCGAGATCGTCACGCGCAGAATTCCGATGACCGTGCCTGAGACCGCAACGCCCGGGCCGCTGTCGATAACCGTCGCCGATGGCGGTGCGGCCCAGCAAGGGTCGGCCGTAACGCATTTTACGCCACGCAGCACGGCGGAATTTATCTCGACATTTAACCAACTGAAGCGCTCCGACCGCTTGTATCTGATGATGTCGCGGCCAAGCGCGGGAGTGGTGATCGGCATCAGCGAAATGCCAAATTTGCCTCCGTCGATGCTTGCCACGATCAATAGTCAGCGCAGCACAGGCACGTCTAAGGCCACGACCACTACCATCGTTTCGGAAGCCGAGCTTCCGCCGTCAGCCCTCGTCGTCACGGGATCGCAGAGCCTGACGATCGAGATTGTTCGCTAGTCTCGGCATCGCCTTCGACCCATTGCTCGCCGCCCGCGTAAACCTCTTTCTTCCAGATCGGCACTGTCCGCTTTAACTCGCGGATCAACCATTCGCAGGCCGCAAATGCATCCTTTCGGTGCGGTGCAGCGACCGAGATCACAACACTCGTCTCGCCGATCTCAGTTCGCCCGATCCGGTGAACGATGCCGACGTTTGCGATCTCGAATTGCCGCTTGGCTTTATCAACCAGTTTTCGCATTTCGCTGACCGCCATTTCGTCATAGGCCTCGTAAACGAGATATTCAGTTTCTCGAATTTCACCTGTCTGCTTGTCGCGCGTAAATTCCCTTGCGTAGCCATCAAGCGTAACCGTCGCCCCGCATTCAGGCGGCACCACACGTCGGGCGACCGAGGTGATATCGATCGGTTCGGTTGTTATCTCGCAGAAGTCCACTTCAATTTGCCGTCCCTATGGCGTCGTCCAGCTCACCTCGCCTTACTCCGACCGCTTTGGTCGGTTGACTTTGGACTTGAGTTCATCTGTAAGCAACGCCCACAACTGAGGATGAGATTCGACAAGGCGGACGATATCTGTAAAGTCTTTTGCCTGTTTGCTCTGCCGTCGTGTCGGTTCGCCCCAGGCTTTTATTTTCCCGGCGAGCGTATCTTCAAGGCTGGCGACGCGGAGCAAAATACCGTGAACATCAGCCGTCAGGCCACGCTCAGCAAAATCTCTATAAAAATCCTCTGTCGTCAGTTGAATGCTGACTTTCGACTTGCCTCGAAAGTTGATCGACCAATCAAAGCGTTCCGATCTAAACCCGGCGTCCTTCAGAGCCTTTTCAGTTAGCTCGATCGAATCCGCAGCGACAACGAAATCGACATCCTGCGTGACCATCGGCTCCGCTGCCCAGTGGTTCACTGCGATGCCGTCAATGGCGCACCAGACGATGTCCGCCTTCTCAAGTACATTCACAAAGCGCATCACATCATCCGTTCCGCCAAGCGTTTGCCAGTCGTAGAATTGCTTTCCGGTCATATTTGTCTAGCCGCCGGAGACCGCCGTAAATACGGCAACCTCATCGCCGTCGCTAACCGGTTCGGCAGCGTCAGCATACGTCTGGTTCACAGAGATCCTGAGCTTGTGCGAGGCGAGCGCCGGATAGTCGCTCACAAGCCTTTCGACCAACGATCCCGCGGTCATATCCGGTGCCGGTTCGATCTCGATCTTGCGCTTCCCGGCCATTTCGGCGGTTGCTCCAAAGAATAGGACATGTGCGGGCATCGTTATTTGATCGCTCCCTCGATCGGGCTTGAGGCCGATGCGTAAAGCCGTTTTGGCATCCGTCCCGAAAGGTATGCCAGGCGTCCGGCTTCGACGGCTAGTTTCATCGCCGTTGCCATTTGTGCGGCATCGCCGGCCTCGGCTATTGCGGTGTTCATCAGGATCGCGTCGGCGCCAAGCTCCATTGCCTCGGCGGCGTCCGACGGGACGCCGACACCGGCATCGACGATGATCGTCGCGCCCGGAAGCTGCTCACGCATTATTCGCAGATTTGACGGATTCTGGACGCCCATGCCCGAGCCGATCGGAGCAGCCAGCGGCATTATTGCAGGGCAGCCTGCATCGAGCAGCTTTTTAGCCATTATCAGGTCGTCCGTGAAATACGGCAGGACGATAAAGCCTTCGCCGACAAGTGTTTTTGCCGCTGCCAGCGTCTGCTCGTTATCCGGAAGCAGCGTTACGGGATCGCCGATGACCTCTAACTTGATCCACTCGGTCTCAAGCGCCTCGCGGGCCAGCCGCGCGGTCCGGATCGCGTGATCTGCGTCGTAACAGCCTGCGGTATTCGGCAATATCCGCATCTTCGGATCGAGATGATCGAGAAACGACTCGCTCGATCCGTCGAGCGGCACGCGATTGACCGCGACCGTCACCATCTCGGCGCCCGACGCCGCATGTGCGGCCTTCATCTCGTCGTATGAGCGGTATTTGCCCGTGCCGATGATCAGCCGTGAGCCACACTCTGTTCCCGCCAGGAAAAATGTATCTGACATCTTGTTTACAATTCTTATCCAAATGCTCTAATAAGGCAATCGCGGCCGGGAATCCCAAAATTCCCAAATCGTCGGAAACATCTGAAAACAGGGGACTTACAGGCGAATTGTATCGTCGGGTGTCCCGCACTGTCCCGCTGCCGAATGGGACAAATAACACGTTTATTTTCAATAAGTTAAGGGCGATTTTGCACGATGTCCCGCCGTTTTTGAAAAAAAAATTTACGGGGACTTTTCAGCCGTCTGCTCAGGAGCAAACGAGGCGTATTGTCAAAGATCAAAGCACAGCAATGACCATAGCACAATGTTGCTGCAATGTCAAGATGTTTTATTGTTGCGACAGGCGGTTAGCCGCCCCCGACGAAGTGCACGACCTCAATGAGGTCGCCCTCGTTCAAGGGAGTTTCGGGCCATTTTGTGCGGGCGATCACGAGACCGTTGAGTTCTATCGCGACGCGCTTGGCGGAAAGATCAAGAAGCTCAATCACGCCCGCCAGTGTTTGTTCCGCAGACATTTCGCGCGATTCGCCGTTCAGTCGGATCTGAATAGTCGACACGATACAATTCTCCGCCAGCATGAGCCAATTTCAAATGTCAGATCTGAAATTTGAGTTCCGACAGGAAAATTAGCCCGGCGTAACGATGCGGCGAAGCTCGATCTCTTCGCCGGCGTTCATTGCTCGGACGAGCAATGCGGCGCGGCCGGATTGGAAGCTGGGAAGCTGCATATGCACCTTTGCAAGGCCATTCGCGTCTGAGCGAGCGTGAAAAATGACGGGGCGAAAGCTCGATCCGAGCACCTTGACCATGATTTGTGCGTCGGCGACGACCTTGCGGTCGGTGCCGCGGCATATGAGCAGATTGAGGGTGCGTCGGTCGCCGCCCTTGAATTTCGCATCGCCAAGCAATTCGACGCTGAGCTTTTGGTTCGCCGGCCGTTCATGGCCCGATAACTCGCTGACGACGAGGACAGCCTCGTCGGGTAGGATCTCGATGTCCTCGATGATCTCGACGCCGTCGATCACGGTAATATCATCAAACGGATCGGCCTCGGGCCGTATTGGCGGCGCATCGAGTGGTATCGTGGGCTGAGAAACAATCGGCAGGCTTACCGAAACAGTGGCCGGCTCGGCCACGGCGACAGGGGTTGCGGCCGGTGCGGCTGATCTCGCCGTTTTGCGGGTCATCTCGACAAGTTCAGAGATGCGGCCCGCCTTTACGGCCGCGCACATGAGCTTGTGCTGGCGTGAGACGCGTTCGGCTATCTCTTTTTCGTCGAGGCCGATAGCGGCGAGTTCAGCGTAGGTCGTTCGTTTGCTGGCAAGGATCGTGCCCTTATCGTAAACCAGCGTCATTATCATATACACGGGCGCACCTTTGTCCTCGGTCTGGACGTGGTAAACCGTACCGTTATGGTCGATATCTGTATTAAAGCCAGCTATCACACGTTCGATGGGGCGTGCAGGAGTGCGGATCGGAGGGCAAACTCCCCCACCATTCAAGTTAGCACACCCGAAAAGTGCCGGTCAACGCATATTTGGGTTAAGCGGCCCCCTGGGTAGTGGACTAAAGTAGTGGTGTTGGCCTATTCCACCGTATGCTTGCTTATGATAGCCTAGAGGCGTGGCGAATCCCACCGACAAACAAACCTCTGAGCGCGTCGATGCGGTGATATTAAAAGCCAAGATTCCTGCTAGACCCGACCGCGACGAGATCACCCTGGCCAAGTCCATTTTTGACGAAATCGTTGAGATCACCGAACACGAGGAAACGCCTAAAGAGCGTCGCGCGCGTTCCGGCGGTCAGGCACGGGCCGCGAAACTCTCACCTGCTAAACGGAAGGCTATTGCAAAAAAGGCTGCGGATGCTAGGTGGGTCAAAACTTAGTCCGATTTAGGCCTGAGTTTCTTCGTCTGTTTTTCAATTTCTTTGATATGCGGTTCCGCTGGTAAGTCTTCAGGCATTGTGCCGCCAATATCCGCGACTGCTTTTCGGGTTTTCTTCCCAACCTCATTGTGAACCTTACGTGCGGCAAGGTCGCCGATGCGCCCCTCATTCTTGAGCTGTTCCTCGGCTTGGGTGATACGAAAGATGTTAATGCCCAGCTCAGAATTACCCATCCGGTCGAGGATATTATCCTTTTCTGGAATGCCTTTTTCTGCTTTGATCGTTTTTACGTCGCGGCCGTCGTATAACCCCTTGTATCCTGCGCTGTGAAATTGGCCGAAGTTCTCAACGCCGGAGTCTTTTGCCGCATCGCCTAACTGCTTGTTCAGATCCTTAGCCCTGCTCCTGAGTTCGAGTCGATCTAGGCCTTTACTAAGCAATTCGTCCATTTCACGCTCCCGCGTTTTGACAGCAAAATAACTCTGGGCTGTGGCGATTTCGTCTTTGCTACTGTCGCCATTCATGGCTATCAGATATGCGCCGTAGCGCGTCATGCATATATCTTTTTGTTCCCTCTCAGCGCCACTTCCAATGCCCACCATTTTGCCGACATCGACAAAATGGTTTTCAATGTCTTGCCCTGAAAGGCTACAGGCGGTTTTTGCTCTATCAATAACATTGGATAGATTTCGCCAACTGTCATAACCGAGAATTGGTTGTAAATCACGGGCCGACCAGTATTCCGTGCCCCGCTGACTAAATTGTTTCGTTGATTCTAGTTGCTTAATTACCCGCGCAAGGTCTTTGTTTTCTCCCATAATAGATAAAAGTATAGCGCATGAATTTCAGGGCTGTCACATATTGTGCTATATTTTCTATATGCAAATTCGGGCGCTTGAAAGAAAGATAGAAGCGGCACGTCAGGAGATTAGTCGGCTTGAAGCCGACCTGATCGAAAAGCGGGCCTTCCTACAAGGGCTACAGGAAGCGCAGAAACTCTTTCCGAAGTCTCCACAGATAGGAAAGGGTGAGACTGTGCTACGGGCTGGCAGTGATATGGCAAAGGCCCGTGACTTCTTGCGATCAACGGGTCGTCCGATTCATATTACGGACATTCTCACGGGAATTGGCAAAGAAAACACAAAACAGAATCGACTTTCTGTTAGCAGTTCCCTTGCCGGATATGCTCGCCGTGGCGAGATTTTTACGAAGAGTGGGCCTAACACCTTTGGGTTGGTGGACATGGAAATCTCATCACCCGATGGGGCCAGTGGCGCCATTGATTCGTCACAGACCTTCGGCTCGATTGAGGTTGCGAACGATAACGACATTCCGTTTTAACCAGTAAAGAAAAATAAAGAAAACTCGTTCAGCGGAAGCTGACGAAATCTGGAGCTACGTTGCGATGAAGGATAAGACAAAGGCACGTAAGGGCATCGACAGCGATAAGGTCGGCACGGCGTTCACGTTCACAGCAATCGAAGCCGAAACGAAACTGATTGTTGCGTGGCATCTTGGCACTCGGAGCGAAGAACACGCGCTGACGTTTTTGCGAAAGGTTCGCAACGCGGTTGACCCCGACGCGGAATTTCAACTCTCGACCGATGCCTTTCCCGGATATAACAAGACGGTTCCGGCGGTGCTTGGCAGACAGGCTCATTACGGACAGATCATCAAGAGCTACGGTCTGGCAAATCCCGATGAGGCCCGTTACAGCCCTGCGGTTTGCACAGGATGCAAAAAGAGCAAGAAGCTCGGCAATCCGATCAAAAAGAACATCTCGACCTCGATGGTGGAAAGGCAGAACTTGACGATGAGAATGTCGATGCGTCGGTTCACGCGATTGACGAACGGCTTCTCGAAAAAGTGGGATAACCTGAATTATATGCTCGCGATCTATTTCGCTTACTATAACTTTTGCCGGAGCCACAAGACGCTCAATGACGCGACCCCGGCAATGGCAGCAAACCTGACAACGAGCATCTGGTCATTGCGTGATTTGCTAGAAAAGGTCGAAGATGTTTCAGCACCACAGGTTTAGTCCACTACCGCCCCCTGTGAGCAAGGTCACTGATTTGACACTGCAAATGCCTTAACCTACGATTAAGTTTGTGCCGTAAACTCAGCGTTTTAGAGGCCTGAATGTCGGATTTCAACATTTTTGACTATGTGCCGTT
>JAGOWF010000303.1 GCA_018060305.1 Pyrinomonadaceae bacterium | reverse complement strand
TCGGCAAGACCATCGACGGTGGCAAATATGTCGCCGACCTCGCCAAGATGCCGCACCTTCTGATCGCCGGTGCGACAGGTGCGGGCAAATCTGTCGGCGTCAACACGCTCGTGATGTCGATCCTCTACAAAGCTCGGCCCGACGAAGTGAAGTTCATCATGGTCGATCCTAAGCGGCTCGAACTGGGACTGTATGCTGACATTCCGCATCTGTCGGTGCCAATTATCACCGATCCGAAACGAGCCGCAAACTCTCTCCGCTGGGCCGTGTCCGAGATGGAGAAGAGATATAAAGACCTCGCCGGCTACGGCGTTCGCAACATCGACGGTTACAACGCCGAGGCCAAACGCCGCAATGACCTCGAACAATGGGACGACAACGGCGAACCGCATCGCAAGCTGCCGTACATCGTAATAATCATAGACGAACTGGCCGACCTGATGATGGTCGCCGGCAAAGAGGTCGAGGATTCGATAACGCGCCTCGCGCAAATGGCCCGTGCGGTCGGCATCCATCTGGTGCTCGCCACGCAGCGGCCGTCGGTCGATGTCATCACCGGCCTTATCAAAGCGAATTTCCCGTCGCGTATCTCGTTCCGCGTCTCAAGCAAGGTCGATAGCCGCACGATCATCGACGGCAACGGAGCCGAGTCGCTGCTCGGCCAGGGCGACATGCTCTTTTTGCCGCCCGGCCAGTCGAACGTGATACGTGTCCACGGTGCATTTGTCAACGAGAAGGAGATCAAGAAGGTCGTCGATCACATCAAGGGCCAAGGCAAACCAGAATACGACCAGACGATCATCAAGAGCGAAGAGGAACTCGACGACAGCGGCGACCTGCCCGGCCGACGCGACGCGCTATTTACCGACGCCCTCAAATGCGTTGTCCAGGCCAAACGCGGCTCCACGTCTCTGCTCCAACGCCACCTCCGCATCGGCTACGGCCGCGCCGCCGCGATCCTCGACGCCATGGTCCGCGAAGGCTACATCGGTGAAATGGACGGCTCGACCCGCGCGCGACCCGTTTTGCCAAAGGCATACGAAGATCTACAAGACATCGAGGAAGGCGCGTTGGGGGAAGAGTAGATACGAAATAACTGATAACGGATAATCCATTATCAGTTATCAGTTATTCCGAAAATGAACGGACGAAAGCGTTTTCATCTGGTTCTTCTGCTGATCGCGAGTCTTGCCGGCGCGTGCTCGTCGCGGGTCACATACGAGGAGTCACTCAACGAACCGTCGTCCGTGGCTGTCAATATTAACACCGCAACGCCCGAAGAACTCGAAAAACTGCCTGGCATCGGCACGAAGACGGCGGAGTTGATCGTCAACTTTCGGACGGCAAACGGGCCATTCCGCCGAGTCGAACATCTTATGTCGATCCGCGGCATCAGCGAACGGCGTTTTGCGGAGCTGCGTCCGCTGATTCGGGTCGAATGAGCGATCCGCCAGAGGTCAGACAGCCGTTCAACCGCGAACCGCTGGTCGCGATGGCGGTCGCATTTGCCGCAGGTATAGTTGCAGCAAAGGTCTCATCATTCAGCCTAACCGCCTCGCTCGCTTGCACCATCATACTCTGCGTTGCCGCGTTCCTTGTACGCAAACACGTCTTCGCGACCGCTCTAATACTCCTCGCGTTCGGTGCCGCAGGCGCGTTCTCATTTGCGGTCGAAACCTACCGCGACACCGCACCTGACCGCATCCGCACCATCTACGACAGCGGCCAGATCGCGTCCGGTTCGCCTGTCGAGGTCGAGGGTATTTTGGGCCGGCAGCCGGAGGCCGCGTTTGACGGCAAATTTCTGACGCTACGAAGCGAGCGGCTGGCGCACAAAAACTCGGAGCGAAGCGTTGTTGGAACAGTTCGGGTTTTTGTTCCGGAATATCCGTTGACGGCAAATCTCAGATCTGAGATTTCAGATCTGAAATATGGATCGCGTGTCCGCATCGCATGCGCACTGACGCGCGAGGAGCAGTATCAGAATCCCGGCGTCATTTCGCGGATCGTATTGCTAGACCGGATGGGCGTTGATGCGGCGTGTTCGGTCAAGAGCCCGCTGCTCATCGAACACATCGCTGACGAGCGCGTGTTCCTGCCGATCGCGTGGGTTTATGACCAACGGTCACGGCTGATCGATGAGTTTCGACAAAACCTCAGCCCTAAGACGGCGGGCATTATGATCGCGAGCTTGTTGGGGAGCAAGCATTTTATCGACAAGGACACCGCTGACTTATTCCGCGAAGGCGGGACCTTTCACATCCTCGTGATCTCTGGGCTGCATATCACGTTTATTGGCGGTATCTTGCTGCTCATTGTGCGGCGGCTGACGCGGAACCGTTGGCTGCAATTTGTCATTACCGGCGGCGTGCTTTGGGCATATACGCTCGCCGTTGGTGCGGATGTGCCTGTGGTCAGGGCTGCATTGATGTTTACGGTACTGCTCGTCGGATATGCGATGCATCGAAGCGGTTCTCTGCTCAATTCGCTTGCACTCAGCGTCGTGATCCTCCTCGCATGGCGGCCGTCTGACCTTTTCGACGCGTCATTACAATTGACCGTGGCAAGCGTAGCGGCGATAGTTGCGTGCGCCTATCCGCTGATCGAACGCCTTCGCGCCATCGGCGAGTGGACGCCGACGCCCGACAAACCGTTTCCGCCAAACGTTCCGCCGTGGCTAGGGCGGCTTTGCGAGACGCTGTATTGGAATGCGGACGCATGGCGGGTCAACGCAAAACGGCAGATATGGACGGCCGCTTTGCACAAATCACCGATGTTGCAACGAACCGGCGGCGTTATTCAAAAGTCTGTTCGATACTTGTTTGAAGGCCTGCTCGTTTCGCTGATAGTGCAGGCTTGGATGCTGCCGCTGACTGTCGTGTATTTTCATCGAGTTCTGCTGGCGTCGGTGGTGCTCAATCTTTGGGTCGGCTTCTTTATCGCCATTGAGAGTTTTGCGGCCGTCACCGCGGCGTTA
>JAGOWF010000302.1 GCA_018060305.1 Pyrinomonadaceae bacterium | reverse complement strand
ACGATCAACCGGGCCGCTTTTTCTGCCGAGACGAGCCGAACCATAAGCCGTAAGGATCGCAGCATACTCTTTGTGCGATACCGATTTGAGGACGTCAGGCTCTACAACATAGAAAGCCTGTTGATCAAAGACCTGCTTCGTCCGGATGCGCAAAATCGGATCTCGGGGTTTGGCGCCACGTTTGTGCGCGATACGAGGCGTAATTGCGCCGTGAAATATTCACTTCTCGAATTGATCGATAAGGGCGAGCCGGCCGACCGATGCCGCTATAACGCGTCTGACCCGACGGATGGCAACTATCTGACGGCGGATTACAACATATCGGTCCCGCCATTAGGGGCAAACGTCGGATTCCAGAAATTTCAGGTCAGCTACAACCATTACTACACCTTTAAGCGGACGACCCTGGCGGCGCGAGGCATCTTTGGTGCGGGCCGCGTTTTTAAGGGCGGAGACCGATACGCGGGGTCACCCTTCGCCTACCTCGAAGGGCTGCTGCCCATCAGCGAACGCTTTTTTGCGGGCGGGGCAAATACGCTTCGGGGATTCGATTTTGAAGAGGCCGGCCCGCGTGTCGTCATTGTTCCGACCGGCAGGTTCTTTAACAGCAGCGGCGAAGAGGTGTTTCTTGATCCGTTCACGATCCCATTTGGCGGGAATGCAATCGCGGTGGTCAATATCGAGGCACGAATACCGCTGACGAGGTCTATCCGCGCGGTTCCGTTCTATGATGGCGGGAACGTGTTTAGAAAAGCGAGCGACATCTTCAAGCGCCGCGACATCGCGCCCGGTGACATCGCGGGACACAATCAGCGCGCCTTTTGGACGCATTCGGTGGGGTTGGGGCTTCGACTCAAGACGCCGGTAGGCGGCGAGTTTGGCGTTGATTATGGCTATTTGCTCAATCCGCCGACGTTTCTTATTCCGCGAGGGATCGACCCGCCGACCGGTTATCGTCTAAAGCAGGGCCACTTTCACTTTCGATTTTCGCAGGCGTTCTAGTTGACAGCCTTGGACCGGACGACGTGGCGTTCGTCAAGCTCTACGATGAGGCTGCCGGAGCTGTCATTACGTCCTTGCGTGGCGGCGGATTCGCCCACGCGGCCGATGTTGCGCGTGACGGTAAATTTTTTGCGCATAGTCTTTCGGCTATACATCGCCTTGTCGGCGGCGATGATCATCTGGTCAAAGGTCTGGCCGCTGCCCGTATAGCCGGCGCTGCCCAAGCTGACGCCGACCGACGCTTCTCTTCCACTGGCCATGAGCCGAAATTCCGACACCGCATGCTCGATGCGGTCGCAGAGGTCGGCGACGTCCTCAGCCGATGTCTCAGGGACGAGAGCGACAAATTCGTCACCACCATATCGAGCAAGAAAGTCATAGTCGCGAAGCTGCCCGTTGATGATCTTGCCGACCTCACGCAGCATCTGGTCGCCGACCTTGTGGCCAAAGTTGTCGTTCACCAACTTGAAACCGTCGAGGTCGAGCATGAGAAGCTGAAAGCCGTTGCTGTTGCGATTGGCCCGCGCAACTTCCTTTTCAAACTGCATTTGCAGGCTGCGCGCATTGGGCAAGCCGGTCATCGGATCGGTGAGGGCATAGCGCTTTGTCTCGCTGTGCTTTAGCGATTTGCTGATGGCGTCCGACGCGATGCGGGATATCGTCTCTAGCAGTCGGATGTGCTCCTCGGCGTATTCCTCGAGTTCGGCGGAGTAAAGCGTGATAGCGCCGATCAGTTCATCGTCGGCAACGAGCGGGACCGACGCTATCGTCGAGTAGCAACCGGCGAGCTCGACCTGAGAATAGGAGAAGTCGAGGTCGGGATCGACATTGTAAGCAGCCTCACGCGAGCGCATTACGAATCCGGTCACGCCCTGGCCGATCCGCAGTTGTCGCGAGAGCATCGCGTTGGCTGCGTGGCCTTCGGCATGAACGGCCGTGGCGATCGTGCGTTCCGGGTCGGACAAATAAACGGCACACGTGTCGAAAGGAACGAATTCCGAGACCTTCTCGGTAAACAGGTCCAGCGTATGCTCAAGCGTGACGCGCGAACCGAACTCGCGTGCCAGTTCATACAGGCTGAAGACCTCTCGATTGGCAAGTTTTATCTGTTCGACGAAACACTGCGGCCCGCCTGCATTCGGCGTGTCCTCACCGTAAATGAGGCCTTCAGCAGCCAATTCTGTCTCAAACGCTGTCAGGTGCCGCAAAAGTGTCGTGACAACAAGCGGGTCAAAACGCTTGCCTGACTCATTTTGGATCGCCTTGCGGGCCTCGTCGCGCGGAAGGCCGGATCGATAGGGCCTTGCTCCGCGCATCGTGTCAAAAGCGTCGGCGACGGACAGTATCCGGGCCGTAATCGGAATATCCTCGCCCTTAAGGCCGACGGGATATCCGCTGCCGTCCCAGCACTCGTGATGGTATCTGACCGTCGGGACGACAGGATGGTCAAAGCCGACCTTCTCGAGGATCGATGCGCCGACGTCCGAATGGATCTTTGTTTTTTCGAGCTCGGCCGGCGTGAGGTTGCCGGGCTTGTTCAATATGTGGTCGGGGACCGCGAGCTTGCCGATGTCATGCAGCAAGGCGCCTGTGCGCAAGGCTTCAAGGTCACTCTCTGAAAGGCCGAGAATGCGGCCGATGCCAACGGCGTATATGCGCGTGCGGCGAACGTGGCCGACGCCCACCTGATCGCGTGCGTCTATGGCCGTGGCAAGAGCCTCGACAGTGGCAAGGTGGACGCGGCTGGCCTCGGATATAGCTCTCGTCTTTTCCGCAAGGAGCCTGATATGCAAACGGTATGCGAGCGCCATCCCGGCACACAGCGGCAATAGAAAAACGATGATGTCACTGCCAAAATAGGCGACAAGCGCACCAATGACCGCCAGGCCGACGATACTGGCGGCGATGACGGTTCGCGAGATTCCGTTCGGGGCAATTGACGAGATTCTCATGGTCTGTAAGGACACTGGCTGGCG
>JAGOWF010000088.1:4754-9873 GCA_018060305.1 Pyrinomonadaceae bacterium | reverse complement strand
GAACACCTCATACGAATACGTCGCCGTCGCACTTTTCCTCACCACCCAAAGGCCGGTTGACGGCCGATAGATCGCGATGTCGGTCTTCCCGTCACCGTCATAATCCGCCGGTGCGATCCTGTCGCCTATCTGGCCAAACCTCTCGCCAAACACCGAACCGTTCGAGCTGCGGATGTTATACCAATCCCCGACAGACGGCCTGAAGATACCGAGATCGTTCTTCCCATCCCCGTCAAAGTCCCCAACCGTCGGCACATCACCATTCTGTCCGAACTGCATCCCAAACGTCGTTCCGTTAGACGAATTCGTCCGATACCAAGTCCCCTGCGACGGCCTGAACACAGTAATATCAGCCTTCCCATCGCCATCATAGTCGCCCGGAGCAGGCAGATCCTCAGCCACCCCAAACACCGGATAAGAAACCGTCCCATTCGAGCTGTTCAAGATATACCAGATACCCGTCGAAGGCCGATATATCGCAATATCCGTCTTCCCGTCCCCGTCGTAATCCGCCGGCGCCAGCTTGTCACCGCTTGCCCCAAACTGCAATCCCTGAAATCCCGCTGTCGATCTCTGTAGATACCAAGCTCCGCTCGACGGCCTAAACACCGAAAAGTCCGTCTTGCCGTCGCCGTCATAATCGAACGGTGCCCTCCCACTTTCATCGGCCTCTTGGTTTTCGAAAGCTCCGATATCCGCCCCATTTCCGCCCGGAGCATTAGGTATTGACGAAAAGTCGAAGGGCCGAGGGTGGCCCCGTTGATCGATCGCGAGAGCGCCCAAGCCCTGATCTATAGCAGGACTACCAGCCAGTAGTGCATGGGTTTCGGATAGGCCTCCGTGGTCGGCCAAGGGTGAAAGTCGCGGGTCTTGGCCGATGATATTACCGATAGTCGATCCATTGATCATGGCGCCCGTCGAATCTTCTATGAGATTGTACCCCTCGGAAGTCAGACTTCCGGCGAAGTCCGCCGCCGTTCCACTATTATTAGCTATCAGAGTGTTGGCGGCAGTAACCGTCCCGCCAGTTGCATTGTTGACACCACCACCGCTACTGTTACTCGTTGAGTTTCCGCTGATCGTCGTATTGTTTAGGGCCAACGTACTGCTGGCCGTAAAGTTAGAAATACCGCCGCCGCCGTTGCCCGCAATATTGCCACTGATCGTTGAATTCGACATATGCGCCGTACCAAAAATACTCGCGATTCCCCCGCCGACACCGGCGGCTGAGTTGCTGTTGATAGTTGTACCCGTAACCTCCGCCGTACCGCTTTGAATGAACAGGCCACCACCGGCTATTGTTGTGGCCGAATTACTCCGAATAGTCGAATCGCGTAAGGTGAGATGAGAGTTAGTATTTGTGCCAATGCCGCCGCCGTTGCCATTTGCCGAGTTGTTTCGAATCAGGGAGCGACTCACCGTAAGCGTTCCCCAATTACTGACACCTCCGTCATGCCCGCTGTTCAAGCTTCCAACGCCATTACCGCCGGTGATCGTAATACCGTCGATCACAATCCGTGCGTCACCGGCAACATACATAACGCGACTTTGATTATTACCGCTGATAGTCAAATTGTTGGCACCTCGACCGAATAAGGCGAAATTAGAACCACTCGCGAAGACTAGTTCACCGCTAGTCAGGGTGATCGTCTGAGGCGTGCCAAAAAAGCTGGGGCTAAAAACGATCGCATCTCTATCGATCGCCGCTGTCGCGATCGCTTGGCGCAGACTTCCCACGCCGTTGTCCGCCGCATTATTTACCACGACCGTTCTAAGCTCATAAGAGCCAATATCAGGCCGACTGATCCCGTCACCGTTCCCATCCCATGAGCGCCCGAATCCGCGTTGGTCAAAAAGGCCTGCATTAGCTGTGGTTGCCGCGTCTATCGCTGGGCTGCCGTTTAGCAGCGCCTGAGTCTGCGTTGGCCCACCGCTATTAGCCAAGGGGGCCAATCGCGGGTCCTGACCGATAATGTCGCCTTCGGGTGTGCCAGCAAATACTATCCCGTTAGGATTCTCAACCAAATTCCAACCTTGCGAAAAAAACGTTCCGGAGAAATCTGGCGAGCTATTTAAGCTCGAAGTATTGTCGCCAATTATGCTGCTGCGGACCGATAGGTTTCCTAATTGGTTCAGAACGCCCCCGCCATTGCCTGAAGTAGCATGGTTACCGGCAATAGTCGAGTGGACGACCGACGAGAAGGCGGGGGACTGAGTTGAAATATGAACGCCGCCGCCGCCCATGGGCCCCTCAGCCGCGTTGCCCGTGAGTGTGGATACAGAAACGTGGAGGGAACTGCCGCAATATATACCGCCGCCCGATTGGAGAGCCGTATTCGAATCCAGCAGAGACGATCGGATCTGCACCTGGCCAACTCCATAGATGCCACCGCCGCGATTACCTGAGGAGTTTGCTGAGACCGAGGATTTTTCGACGATCACGGTTGCCTCCGATCTAATTCCTCCCCCGTCCGAACCGGCAGTATTATGGGCGACAGTCGATCTATCGATCGTCGTGTCCCCGGCGGTGGTAATGCCGCCGCCCGTACCGTTCGGACCCGTCGTATTGCCGTCAACCGTGGTGTTTAGGATAGTCAATGTACCCGTGCTACCTATTCCGCCACCACTTAGGGTGGCATTATTTTCCGTAAACGAACTATTTTTGATACTCAATACGCCGCTATCGACATTCTGGATTCCACCGCCATTCTCCGAACTATTCGCGCTAAAACTTGAACCTTCGATCGTTACCGATCCGCCGCTATTCCGCAACCCACCCCCATCGCTACCTGAATTCTCTGAGAAGGCGGAGTTCTCAATATTCATCACTCCGGCGTTTACATTCAAAACACCGCCGCCCGCCATTAACGCGTTATTGTTTCTGATCGTCGAGTTAACCACATCAAAGAATGGAGACGAACTGAAAACACCTCCGCCGAAGTTTGCACTATTCGCGGCTATGACCGCATTCGTTATGGAAAGGACGCAGTTATCATTATAGATACCGCCTCCGCTACCGCTGGAAATGCCGCTCCCATTCCCGCCGGTAACAGTGATTCCGCTAAGAGTTACTGTTGCCCCGCCGGTCAGGTAGAAAACCCGACTAGAGTTGTTACCGGTGATCGTCAACAGATTTGCGGCAGGCCCTTGGATCGAGAAAAACCCGTCGTTATTAACCGTCAGTTCGCCTTCGATTAAAGTAATCACTCGAGGCACATTGAATATGTCATGGTCAAAGGTTATCACCGCCTCCAAAGCCGATGTCGCAACAGCATTCGCGGCACCGATCGCCTCGCGTAAGGAACAATCTCCATCGCAAATGGTATCGTCCGTATCGGCTGTCTTCGTGACAAGGAATGGTAATAAGTGCTTTTCAAATGCGCCTATATCGGGCAGAACCGATCCATTGAGGTCTCCGTCGTGTGGGCGGGCTAGTCCACGTTGATCTGCAGCCGGGAAATTCAGAGGGTCAGCCTTGTCGATCGCAGGACTTCCGGGCTTCAAGGCATGTGTTTTCGTCGGACCGCCGTAGTCGGCTAACGGCAAGAGTAGCGGCTCTTGTCCTATAATGTTTCCCGTAGTTGTTCCTTGGATAGAAAGTCCGGCGGTGCTTACCAATAGATTATAGCCCTGAGATGTCAGTGACCCAGAAAAATCCGGGGCCACACCGGTCTTATCCTGGTTTGCAGCAATGATACTGGATCGGGCGTTGACCGTACCTCCGAACAGGTTCGCTATACCTCCGCCATTTCCACTCCCACTATTGTCCGAGTCAGCGATATTGTCAGTGACCGTTGAATTAATCAAATTGACCGTCGCACCCGGTATGATGTAGATGCCGCCACCCCAGCCCGTTGACGAATTTCCGGTGATCGTGGAGTTAGTTATGTTCAATACGGTCTGATTACTTGAACTGAAGATCCCGCCGCCGCCACTGGAAGTAGTCGTGTTTCCACTGACCGTAGAATTCGATAAATTTATCGTACCGAAGTTCTGGATTCCACTCGCACCGATGTTGTTACTGACGGTTGAATCAGTAATATTCGCAGCTCCTGAATTTACGATCCCTGGTCCGTGGTTCGCGGTGACAACGGAACGGTTAAGTGCCAAGGATGAATCCCTGTTATAAATTCCCCCGACTTGGTTCGGAGATGTATTGTAACTAACAACCGAGTCATTGAGGATCAGTGAACTGTTTTCATTATTGTAGATACCGCCTGCCTGATTAGCCGCATTGCCGGTGATGATCACATTGTTTAAGGTTAGCGGGCTTGCCCAGGAGTTGAAGATGGCACCTCCGACTCCCGCATTGTTGCCCATGCCGTTACCGCCCGTTAACGTTATGTTTGAGATGACCAATACGGCTTCGTTGGACAAGATCCGGCTCGCGTTTCTGCCATCAATGGTCAGGCGCTCGGTACTGGGTCCGGTTATCGTTAGGGTCCCACTCCTTAAGACTGTAAACTCTCCGAAGTTGAGGGTGATGATCCGAGGTATCGAAAAGATCATTTCGTCAAAAACGATTACGTCATCGGTCGCCACCGTTCCTGCCGCCACGATCGCCTCGCGAAGACTACAGTCCTCATTACATATCCCGTCATTGGTATCGACAAACTTAGTAACGACAAACGTTGTCGCATTGGCTACTCCAGTCGACCCAAGCAAAAGAAGGCAAGCGAGCGCAAGCACTCTTGCGGTTGCTACGACCGCACCAGTCTGTGTTCTATTCGCAACCCATATTTTCATAGCTCAAGCGTTAGTTCACGGTTTCTGAGAGCTCTTCCGGTGGCGTGAGTGACTGGGCGTTCTCCTGGTCGGTGACGATGAGGGGGAGTTCGTCGAGGACGACGGTGTTGGCGATGGTTTGGATCCAGTAGGTGCCGGGGTTTGGGAAGACGACGTTGACAAAAAAACTGACGTTGTCGGTGAATCCGCCCTCGGCGAGTTGAATGGTCGTCGGGGCTGAGGTGACGATGAGATTTTGCTTGTCAGGGGCGAGAATTCGAATCTCTGTCTGATGGTTGCCGGCGCCCGCCCAATGATTGATGACGGCGAACTTGATAAGCGAGACGGGCAGCTTCTCGACCATGATGTTCTGAAAAACGCCCATCAGGGATAT
>JAGOWF010000088.1:0-4654 GCA_018060305.1 Pyrinomonadaceae bacterium | reverse complement strand
GGAATGCCTTTATCGAATCCGCCGTAGAAGCCGAGGACAGCGCCCTTTATCTCGCCGGCGTGGTCGATCGGTGTCGTCGGCTGAAGCGTATTTATTGGCGAATTCGCTGTCGGCACGACGCGGCCGTACCACGCGCCGCCGGCCTTGACCTTTGGGTTATGCGCGGCGTAGAGCCACGTGATGCGGCCGCCCCAGCAAAAGCCGGTGATCGACAGTTTATTTGTGTTCCCGCCGTTTTTCGCAGCCCACGCGGCCGTCGCGTCAAGATCGGACATTGATTGAGTGTCGGGAATGCGGCTGTAAACCTGACGGTTGATCTCACGAGGATCTTTCAGGTCCTTGACCTCGCCGACGCGGGCATACAACGCTGGTGCGATAGCCATGAAACCGGCCTTTGCAAAGCGCCGGCAGATGTCCTGTATCCATTCGTGAACGCCGAATATCTCATGGATGACGAGCACCACCGGAAACCTCTTGCCCCTCTTGTCGGGCATCGCGCGATACGCCGGTATCTCACCGTCGGCAACAGGAATTTTGACCTCGCCGACGATGATCCCTTTGTCATCCGTCGTGATTCGAGTCTGGGCCTGTATCGGCGACACGGCGGCGGCATAAAGCCCGGCACCGAGGATGGACGTTACAAAGAATTCGCGCCGGTCGAGGGTGGGCGCCTCGGGGTTGGAATTTACAATGTCAATTCGCATAACAGACCTCTCGTCTGACTATAGATTGATTCTACTTTTCATTTGCCGCAGTTCAAAAGGTATAATCGGCAAATCAGCCGCACCCGCGAGTTTGCTGTTTTATGCTCATGTATGCCCTGATCTGTCTCTCACTCGTCCTGGTCGGAGTTGCCGGCCTGCAGTTTACATACCTCTTTTATATCGACCGCGTTTATCGTGAGCGGCAGAAGTATCTACAAAATTTGGAGTTGCGGCATGCCGAACTCAAGACGCAACTTGCGGATGCGCGGCGACAGCTACAGGCACGGGACAAACTGATCTCTGTCGCCGGGCCGGGCGAGGAGTGGGCCGAAGTGATCGAGGAACGCTAGACGTCGAGCTTTACGATCGTCGATCCCCAGCTACCCGAAAATTCGGGAGCGTTCTTAAAGGACTCGACAAAATCCATCTCAGACAACACCTTTCGGACGATCTCGCGTTGGACGCCAACGCCTTTGCCGTGGATTATCCTGACGACGCCGAAGCCCTTTTTGTGAGCCTCGGCCATATAGGCCTCGACAACATCGCGGATGTCGCGCGGTGCAAATGAATGCAGGTCGAGCGAATCGGTGATCTCGATCTCGACCGGTTCTGGAAATGGATTCTCTACATCGTCCGCCGAGGTCATTTCTTGATCTTGACCTCGTACTGTGCGATGTCCTCAGGCGGTGTTACCTTGAGTCGGTTCTTGTCCTTAAAGACGATGAAGCGCTTTTCGTCCATCTGTCCGTTGGGATTGCGTATCTTGACGGTGAACGTCTTGTTATCGCCTCGGCCATCGACGACCAGCGGCAGCGTTCCCCAGACCTCGGTGTTGGGTGACGTTCTCCAGACCGTGTAGTACGACTGGTCGTATTTGTCGAACGCCAGCACAAGAATGCTGTCAAAATCAGGCTCAACGCCATCTATCGGTTTTGAGAAGCTGCTTCGCGAGAGGATGACCCAACTGCCCGGTGCTAGCGTTTTGTCGCCCGCGCCGACCTTGTTTGCTGAGTCGGCGTCAAGCCGCTGCCAGGTGACAAATTTGCGGTTATTGTGCTGAAAAAAAATGATATCGCTCGGCACCTGAAGCTCTACCTGCCGTCCGAAGAGCCAACCGGCCGGCGCAGGCGAAACCGACGGATCGAGCCTGACGAGATACCAGATATCGTACTTCTCATCGATCTTTTCCGGTTCGCCCTCTTTGGCGGCCTCGATATCGGCATTTTTTGTCCGCTTGCCCTTTTTTTGCTGGCCTCGTGGGGCATCATCCACATCCGGGACCTCCTGCTTCGGCACGAACTTCCACGCCATGATCTCGAACGTAGAGCTGTGCGCAAGCTTGAAAAGCACGTTCTCAGGATCCATGTCCGGCGCCGAACGCAGGTTTGAGGCCGAGCGAATAATGCCGGCGGCCTGCGGTGCCTGATCCTTAAATTCTTCCGCGATCTTTCGCGAACGCGCAAGCGTGTCGCTGGTAATTACATTCTGCGCTTCGATCCAGCCCTCGGTCTGCGCATCGTCAAATGCGCGGACGCGATACCAGAGCACCTTTTCGTACTCCATCGTATCGATCACGTCGAGCCGGTCGCCACGCTTGACCTCAAGCAGATCGGCGGCAACGACGGCGTATGACGTCCGGATCTGAGCGGTCTTGGCGATCACGGTGGCAGTATCGTTCGGGCCTATGATGCTGCCCACCATGTCGCCGCAGCCAAGCTGGGCGATCGCGAGCAGCAGAATAAAGATAAGCGTGAGGTAACGCGTTCTCATTTACGGGTCGAGGAAAGCTTTCGCCAGTTATTATAACCCAATTTGTCGAGCAATTTCTTCTGACGGCCAGTCGGTTTTGCGACGACTTTTAATATTCCACCTGTTGCCTCCAGGCCGGTGGCATTGAGGAACGCTGCCCAGTCAAGTTTCTCAGCGCCCGTTACATAACGCTCAATTATCGGGACAAGTTCCGGCCTTTGCGCCATTATGGCCATGATCGCCGCGTTGCCGTCCTGCGGAGTGGTAGTGTCGCCGTGCTTCTGATAAACCTCGCGAACAATGTCGTCAGTCGAACGTTTTCCTTTTGACGCCTCCAGTATCGCAAGATCGCAAAGAAAGGCCACCAGCATTCCGCGTGCGTAAACGACCGAGTTATCGTCGCCTGACCAACGCGTCTTTGAAGCATTGATCAGCGACGCCTTGCCACTAAGACGCCGATCTATCGCATAAGCCTTAGTCAGCGAATCAAGATAGTCCTCAAACCTGAGACGATTCACCGCCACGCCGAGCTTGAGCGACTGGTACAACGCAAATCCCTCGTAAAACCAATCATAATTCCCCGTCAAATTCACGCCCTCTGGTATCCACAAATGAAACATCTCATGCCGCAACTGCTCGTGCAGACGCTGAAGCGATTGCGACTTAAAGGGCATGTCGGACGAGACAATAGTGACGCTTGTCCCTCGGGTGTCGGCTTCCCAAACACCCAAAGGCGCGCCGTCAGGCAATTTTGTGAGTGCCACAATGAACGGCCGGAGTGGACCGCGAAACAAAGCTTCGTAACGTCGATAAATCTCATCGGCGAGTTCAGAAACTTCTAGCGGATCGAACGTAAAATCCCCGGCTATTCTAACTCGCACGTTCGTGTGTATGTCTGCGTTCTTTCGACTGAAGACCGGCACAAACTTGAGGAAGAACACCGCTTTTTCCGTGTCGGCGATGATATAGGCCTCTGTCTGCCATCTTTCTGTGGTACCTACGGACGACCAAGTCCACGGAAGGGTAGCGCCACTACCGTCATGAATAATAAGCGTCAGCTTTGCAGTCCGCCGCTTGTTCTTGATTCGGGGTTTGGGCAATAAGTCAGCGAGCATCAGAATTCCACCGCTTGTGGTTAGCCACGAGACATGCGCCATCGCGGCCGGCCCCGTCATCGGTGTGAGATCGACGTCATATGACCACCCGCGACCGTCTTGCTTGACGTTCCTTATACGTTCGTGGGGCAGGCGAATGCCGGCATAATCCGACAAGAAAACCAGCGGCTGTGAAGAGGATAACGCGTCCTCGTTCAGGATCCGGCCCTCGACTCGAACCTCCGAGCGTTGTGTATAAACGGTTAGCGTCGCTTCAATTTCCTGCGCGGTTGAGTTTCCGAAGGCGGTAAGGATTACCAGCAACGCCGTAGCAACAGGCAATATCGACCGGAAGGTTTTTGACATCGGGGAATGCGGCGGAATAGAATTGCTTTTTCCTCGGGCGCCGCCCAAGTTCAGGATAGAGGATTCGTGAGCCTAATCAAAATTATCATTGTCGCCCTGGTCTTTGTGCTTAGCCTGCTGTTCATTGGCCGGTTTTTCGTTTGAACGACAATTTATTTCACGGACCATTTCCGAATAGCTAATCGTTGTCAGCTAACAGAGGGCCTTGAAAAACATTCCTGCCAATTCGGAATAACTATTAACGGATAAGTAATAACTGAGAATGCCTGCAAAAAATCGTTTTCAGTTAACCATTACCAGTTCTCAGTTATTTCGGGGCGGGTTTTCAAAGCTCTCTAATAGCTGCCTCCGCTGTCTATGACCGAAACAAGACGGATCACCAGGGCTCTCTTGAGCGTCTCGGACAAGACAGGCCTTGTCGAATTGGCTCGGGTTCTTGACGGTTTTGGCGTAGAGATCATCTCGACCGGCGGCACGGCAAAGACAATGCGCGACGCAGGACTGACGGTCACCGACGTGTCCGACGTAACGGGTTTCCACGAAATGATGGACGGCCGCGTGAAGACGCTGCACCCGAGGATTCACGGTGCATTCCTCGCCCTCCGCGACAACGCCGAGCATATCGCCACGATGACCGAACACGGCATCGAGCCTATCGACCTCGTCGTCGTCAATCTCTACCCGTTTGAACAAACCATCGCAAAAGACGGCGTGACTCTCGAAGAAGCCGTCGAGAACATC
>JAGOWF010000087.1 GCA_018060305.1 Pyrinomonadaceae bacterium | reverse complement strand
CCGTAAATGCCGCAGCGGCAAGAAAGCCGGCAAGGGCCCAGAAGTTGAAGGGCTCCTTTATCGCTTCCTTCGCATAACTCTGGTTGAATTTCGCGAGGTCAGTGCGGTATTTCGCAAGGTCGGCCATATCGGATTAGAGACTTAGAGCAGACTCGAGTTGTGTTCTGGCCAATCGGGAAAGTGAAAGCAGAACGAAAAAATCGCTCGGATACACAGAGACCTCTCCCTGATCGTCGACAAGCGAGACGAACTCACCCGCGATCTTAATGCGATACAGTTTGGAGAGCGTTAAATGCTCAGGATCATCTGTCCTGACACAAATCGCATAGGCTGACTTTGGCCGTTTGCGACTCGGAATGCCCACGATAACCGTCCGGCCAAACTCGGTCATTTCGCCAAATTTTCTTGTTACTTTGTCTGAAGCCATTTCGTTACCAAATTACTTAGTGCAGCGATATCCTCTCGTTTGAGATCAGTCTTGTCCTTTTTCACATACAGATCCAGCAAAAAGATTCGGCCTCGGCTGTCCGCGAAGTAGTAGATTATCCGGGAACCACCACTTTTCCCGCGTCCGGATGCCCGCCAACGCATTTTACGCAAGCCGCCAGAGCCCGGAATCACTGTTCCGACGACGGGATTCTCGCAAATGGCGAGTTCGATCTCTGCGATACCTGCTTCGCCAAACAGTTTCAGGGCCTTCCGCACGAATCTATCGTTCTCCGTAAAGTGAAGGTATACCATTCGGCGAAACGTTAGCCAGCCGTCTCATTCTTGACGCTGGGCTCTATTACCTCGGCCTCCTGCACAGGCTCGCCTGCCTCGATCTGTTTGCTCTCGGGCGGCGTTCCGGCGCCGAGCATGCCCATCTGCTGTTTGTATTCGAGCAGTTTGTCCTGCATCTGAATGTCCATTGCCTCGCGCTCTATGTCGGCCATCTGGTTGTCAACTGATGCGGCACCGAGTTGGAGTTTCGCCTCGGCGGCGGCCACGCGGCGGTCGATCTTCTCTCGCATCTCGTTGAATGTCGATGCATCGTCGCCGATGTTAAAGGCCTCCATTGTTTGGGCGAGCTGCTCCTGCAGCTTGGCCTGCTTGGCGGCCGAGATAAGCTGCATCGCCTCGGCGGTGCGCTTCTTCATATTCAGCACGTAATTGTCGCGTGCCTTGAGCGCCTGCTGCGAGGCCGTCTGGGCCTGCTCGGCCTGTGTGCCCGTGCGTTCCAGATCCTGCTGCGCCTGCTGCAATTGGCCGATATACGCCGTTGCGATATCATCGCGGCCCATCTTGACCGATGCCTTGATCTTGCTGTCGAGATCGACTACCTGCGTCGAAAGATTCTCTTTCTGTTTCAACAGCAGCCGCTCGGTCGCCATCACCTGCGCGACCGAATTGTTCAATTCAGGCACACGATCGCGCATGTCGCGGATCGTCTGCTGCAGCACCAGTTCGGGATTCTCGATCTTGTCTAATGCCGCTCCCGTACTGGCAAAAAATACTCGTTTGATTCTCGCCCACAGTCCCATTTTCTCTACGTGCTCCTAAACTATTATCTTAAAACGCCCGCAGGCCAAATCCCTTACGACCGACACAGCGGGGAAGTTGCAAATTCACGCATCAGTATATCAGGAAAAGTCGATATTAAATACGTGAAATCACGCTTCTGGCGGGGTTCTACCCGTTCCGGATGTTTCGTTGATGTTTCAGTGCGTTTTGAAACACCGTAAGGTATTGTTAACATGTGAGTTAGCCTTCATTTTCGACCTCTGTTTCAGAAATTTCGCGCAAAATTGGAGTCAGGTCTTCCGCCATTGCAAATATGAGACAGCATAGCACAAAAGACCCGTAAGGTCAAGAGTTTTGCTCTGCTGGTGAATATCCGTCACACCTTGCGGCGGCCCGCGCGTGAGCAAGGGCGATCACACTCAAGCCGGCGTTGAATGTTTCGCCCTCCCTCGCGGTCGGGCTTTCGCAATGTCTGATCTCGTTGCAAGATTCTACGATCATTGCCGTTCAGAAACCGTATGGGCGGCCTCGTGCATCACAGGCTTTAGCTCCGGCAGTGAAGGTGAAGTATGATTACCCACGGCAATCGTTACGCTTTACCAAAAATACGAACCGATCGAGGATTAACTATGCGAAAAGCGGTCTCTTATCTCTTATTGACAACTATCTACCTGAGTTTTATCTCGCAGGCCGCCGTGCCGGCCCGAGCGCAGGTTTTGGGGAAGGCTATGGAACTAAAGCTAAAGGACGTGCCCGGCGGGCTCAATTTTCGCCTGAGCGAGGGCGTCGAAGGTGCTGAGACACGCGAGAAGCAACAGCTTCCGTTGACCGATCCGTTGTCGCCGGGCGAGACGGGCGGTTTGCTCAAGCGCGTGCCTGAGATCAAGCCGGAAAAGGACGACAAGGCCGAATTTGCAAAGCGCATCGGCACGCTGCCCGCGCCCAAGACGGGGCAAAAGATACCCGTCAAGTTCCCGTCCGACGAGATGCGAAATCCGCCGAGCGTGGATAATTCAGGCCAATTGCAGGTAATTCGCTGGTCGCCCGAGGGTGAGATACCGCTTGCGCCGGACCTCAGCGTGACGTTTTCGCAGCCGATGGTCGCGGTGACGTCGCAGGACGAGGCGGCGAAATATGCACCCGTTGAATTAACTCCGCAGGTTGAGGGCCGGTGGCGTTGGCTGGGCACAAGGACGCTGATGTTCGACACGACGAAGCGTTTTCCGATGGCGACAAAGTTTACTGCACGCGTTCCCGCGGGCACAAAGTCGGCGACGGGACAAATGCTTGCGAAGGACGTCGTTTGGACCTTTACAACGCCTCCTCCAAAGGTCGAGCAGATGATGCCGCAGAACCAGATCGTGCGACGCGACGCGCTGATTTTCGTGTCGTTCGATCAGGAGATAAATCCTGAAGCGGTGCTGGGCTCGATGGTTGTGACTGGGGGCGGCAAGCGGCTGGCGATACGTCTCGCTACGCAGGAAGAGATCGATCGCGACGGCAGCGTTTCGTATTACTCAAAGCAGGCGCAGCCGAGGCGTTGGCTGGTGTTTCGGGCTGTAAATACTGACGGCTCGACCGAAAATGCGCTTCCGGCGGCGGCGACCATCAGTGTCAATGTCGATAAAGGGACGCCTTCCGCCGAAGGGCCTCTGACGACAAAAAAGGCGCAGGCTTTCAGTTTTCAGACGTTTAGCCCGCTCAAATTCAACGGCGGCTATTGCAATTATCGAAATTCAAAGACCTGTTCGCCGTTTGACACGTGGATGATGGAGTTTAACAACTCGATCGACGCGTCAAAATTCACAAAGGAAATGGTCAAGATCGAGCCGGCGGTCGAGGGGCTAAACATCTATCCGTCGGGCAGCTATATCTACATTCAGGGCTATAAGAAGGGACGGACGAGCTATAAGGTCACGGTTGACGGTGCGTTGACCGACATTTTTGGCCAGACGCTCGGAAAGCCCGCAACGGCGACGATCAACGTCGGCTCGGCGGAGCAGAACCTCTACGCACAGGGCGGATTTATGTCCGTGCTGGACCCGACGGCAAGACAGGCCTTTTCGATCTATTCGACAAATCACAACGCGGTCAAAGTGAAGATGTATCGCGTCGCGCCGCAGGATTGGCAGCAGTATCAGCAGTATGTGCGCCGGCTGAACTATGACGACGGCCGGCGCCCGGCGATTCCCGGACGCCTCGTGTATGACGAGATCGTGCGCATCGCCGCAAAACCTGATGAGATGGTCGAGACGCGCATTGACGTGTCAAAGGGCCTAGACGGCGGGTTTGGCAGCGTGATCATCGACGTCGAGCCGACGGTTCGACGCGACAAATACGACCGCGTGCGGATATTCACTTGGCTGCAATCCACACAGATCGGACTGGACGCATTTGTTGACAATACAGAGCTTGTCGGGTTTGCGACGGAACTCAAGACCGGCAAGCCGCTGTCCGGCGTCGAGCTGTCGATATGGCCGAATGGAAAAGCTGTCAGCAGTCAGCCGTCAGCCGTCAGCGAAGAAGGTTTTTTGGCGAAGGCCTGGAATTGGATCACGAGCTTTGGCAGCGGCGGGCCGAATGCGGGCGATGTTCAGGCGTTTGAGCCGGACGGCTCTGTAAGCGAGATCGAGACGGTTGCGGAGGCTCAGACGGATCGGACGGGCGAGAACGGCATATTGCGTCTTTCGCTTCCCGATGCCGCACCGGCGACGCAAAACCTGCTGATCGCAAAGCGCGGCAGCGACGTGGCATTTCTGCCCGAGAACACAGATTACTATTGGCAGGACAGCGGCAACTGGTACAAGAAGCCCGAATACGACCAACTACGATGGTTCGTCTTTGATGACAGGCGGATGTATAAGCCGAAGGAAGAGGTCTCAGTCAAGGGCTATATCCGCAAGATCACGGGCGGCAAGCTCGGCGATGTCGAGGGGCTGGGCGATGCCGCCAGCGGCCTGACGTGGTCAGTCAAGGACCCGCAAAACAACGAGATCGCAAAGGGTACGGGCAATCTGAATGCATTCGGCGCGTTCGATCTCAAGTTCACGCTGCCCGACAACGCAAATCTCGGTTACGCACGCATCGACCTGTTGACGAACAGCAGTATCGCCGGCGACTCGACGACACACCAGTTTCAGATACAGGAATTTCGCCGGCCGGAATTTGAGGTCTCGGCAAAGGTCGAGACTGAGGCACCGCATTTTGTCGGCGGCAACGCAATGTTGTCGGTCGAGGCAAAATACTACGCCGGCGGCGGCCTGGCGAACGCCGAGACGAATTGGACCGTGACGGCCACGGCCACAAATTACACGCCGCCAAACCGTGATGATTTTACATTTGGAACGTGGACGCCGTGGTGGGGGCATTACGATTTTGACGGTTATGGCGGCGGCTCGACCGAGACATTCAAGGGCGTAACCGATGCGAGCGGCAAACATCTGCTCAAAGTCGATTTTGAATCCGTCAAACCGCCGCGCCCGTACGCGATCACGGCCTCAGCAGCGGTGCAGGACGTCAACCGCCAGACATGGGCGGGCCAGACGTCGCTGCTTGTGCATCCGTCCAACCTTTATATCGGCATCAAGACGCCTCGGACGTTTGTTCAAAAAGGCGAAAATATCGTCGTCGAATCGATCGTCACCGACCTCGACGGCAAGCTCATAGCGAACCGCGATGCTGAGGTCAAGGCCGTTTTGAAAGACTGGCAGTTCGACAAGGGCTCGTGGAAAGAGGTCACGGTCGATGCGCAGAATTGCTCCATAAAGTCCACTGAGTCCACTCCGTCCACCTGCACATTTACAGCCAAAAACGGCGGCCGCTATACGATCACGGCGACGGTGATGGACGATCGCGAGAGATTTAACGAGAGCGAGTTTACCGTTTGGGTTCCTGGCGGCAAGACTCCGCCGAAACGCAACGTCGAGCAGGAAGAGGTGCAGATCATACCGTCGAAAAAGGATTTTGCACCGGGCGACGTTGCTGAATTGTTGGTGATCTCGCCTTTTGCGGACGCAGAGGCGGGCAAGGGTGCCCGCGTTCCGACCGAGGGCGTGTTGACGCTGCGGCGGGACGGCATCGTCAAGACCGAGCGGTTTACGATGAAGGACTCGTCGATCACGCTAAAGGTGCCGCTTGAGGAAAAATATCTGCCGAATATCACCGCACAGGTGGACTTGGTCGGGGCGGCCCCGAGGATGAAGGATGACGGAACACCATTGACGTTTGAGAAGACGGGCGGGCAAGGTGCCCGCGTTCCGACGCGGCCCGCGTTCGCGAGCGGGAATATTAACCTCGCTATCTCGACCGCGTCGCGAAAGCTCACCGTAACGGCCGATCCGGTCGATCAGACGCTTGCTCCCGGCGGCTCGACAAAGGTCAACGTCGCCGTCACCGACACCCAAGGCGAACCGGTCGCGAACAGCGAAGTCGCTCTCGTCATTGTTGACGAAAGCGTGCTTGCGCTGACGCGATATTCGATCGCCGATCCGATGGGCGTCTTCTACACGACACGCGGCGAGGGCGTCGCGGACTATCACATGCGAAAGGATGTGCTGCTTGGCAATCCGGATGATGTTAAGGCTCCACCGCCACCCCCGGCGGGGTTCGCGATAGATGGAGCAAGCGCGAGTGAGTCAGTGATGATCTCAGGTGGTATTCTGGCGAATCGTGCGGCGCCGAGTCCAAAGACGACCTCAAAGGGCGAGCGAGACGATTTCGCCGGTGCGGACGAGGAACGGCAGCAGGCCGACACGCCGATCACTCTCCGACAGAACTTCAACGCTCTTGCGCTGTGGTCGCCGACCGTGAGGACGGACTCGGGCGGACGTGCCGTTGTCGATCTAAAGCTGCCCGACAACCTGACGCGATACCGGATCACGGCCGTTTCGGTCGATACGGGCAAGCGGTTTGGCAAGACGGAATCGAACATCACGGCCAAACAGCCGCTGATGGTGCGTCCGAGCGCACCGAGGTTCCTAAATTTTGGTGATAAGGCCGACATTCCGGTCGTGGTGCAGAACCAGACGGATAAGGACATGGCCGTTGATGTGGCGATGCGTGTTTCCAATGCGCGTTTTGTGGATGCGAGCGTGGGAGCAGGCGGGACGCCTGCGGTCCAGTCCGGGAGGCGGCTCGTCGTTAAGGCGAATGATCGGGCGGAAATTCGATTCCCGGTGACGACGGAGAAGGCGGGCACCGCGCGGTTCCAATTTGTGGCGTCGAGCGGCAGCTTCTCTGACGCGGCGGAGATCTCGCTGCCGGTATGGACGCCGGCGACGACAGAGGCGTTCGCGACATACGGGACGACCGACCAGAATGGCGCAATAGTTCAGCCGGTACAGACGCCGGGCGAGGTGTTCCCGCAATTCGGCGGGCTTGAGGTCACGACCAGCTCGACACAATTACAGGAGCTGACGGACGCCTACATTTATCTCGCACGGTATCGCTACGAGTGCTCAGAGCAGATATCTTCGCGAATGATCTCGACGGCTGCATTGCGCGACGTGCTGAGTGCGTTCAAGGCGAAGGACATGCCGACGGCTGAAGAACTGAACGCGAGGTTTGCGCGCGACATGGAGATCCTAAAATCACGTCAGCGCGACGACGGCAGCTTTGGCCTGTGGACGAAGGCGAAGGAGCGATACGAATATCCCTTCCTGACGATCCACGTCGCACACGCGCTCGCGTTGGCGAAACAGAAGGGCTACAAGGTGCCCGACGAGATGCTTAACATGACGAAGCCTTATATGAAGGACGTCGAGAAGAAATTCGACGAATGGTATAAGAACTCGCCCGAGGTCCGGTGGACGATCTCGGCCTACGCCCTATACATCCGCGACCTGATGGGCGACAAGGACGTGGCGAAGACGAAGAAACTCTTGACAGAAATGCGAGGTGGGAAACCGGTCGGAAGCTACGCTATTGAACAGGGCAGCTTTGACAAGGCGCCATTCGAGGCACTCGGTTGGGTAATGTCGGTGCTCGCCAACGACGCTACCTCGCAGACTGAGGTCCAGGCGATCATTCGCCATCTGATGAACCGAACGACCGAGACGGCGGCGACGGCGAACTTTGTGACGGACTATCGTGACGGTGCGTGGCTGATCATGGCGTCGAACCGTCGTGCCGACGGCGTGCTGCTCGAGGCGTTGATCAAGGTCCGGGGCGCGGCCGGTCGCTCCGCTCCGGCCGGTGCAGGCGAGACGCCTGCGTTCCCGGCGGAAGACCTCATCCCAAAACTCGTCCGAGGGCTGCTGGCTCACAGAAAATCGGGGGCGTGGTCGAATACGCAGGAGAATGTATTTATCCTGTTGGCACTCGATAAATACTTTAATGCCTTTGAAAAGGTGACGCCTGACTTTGTGACTCGTGTCTGGCTCGGCAATACATATGCGGGCGAAGAGGTGTTCAAGGGCCGCTCGGTCGATTCCAAACAGCTTGATATACCGATGTCGTACCTGGTCGATCAAGGCGGCACATCGAATCTCATCATCGACCGCCAAGGTGCTGGTCGGCTGTATTACCGCATCGGCATGAAATACGCACCGAAGAATTTGAAGCTCGATCCTGCGGATTACGGATTCACCGTGCTGCGCAAATACGAGGCCGTTGACAACAAGGATGATGTCAGACAGAACCCCGACGGTTCGTGGACGATAAAATCGGGAGCTCGCGTTCGCGTGCGGCTGACTATGGTCGCGCAGGCAAGGCGGTATCACGTCGCTCTTGTCGATCCGCTTCCGGCGGGGCTTGAGGTGGTGAATCCGGGCCTGGCGGTGACCGAGTCGATCCCCGGCGATAGTGGCGGAAATACATCGGTGATCGAATACGGTTCGCCGTCGTTCGGTCACGGATCGTGGTGGTGGCGACAGTACTGGTTCGAGCACCAGAACTTCCGTGACGAGCGGGCGGAGGCGTTTGCGTCGCTCCTGTGGGAAGGCGTTTACAACTACACCTACGTCACACGTGCGACCACTCCGGGCCAGTTCATCGTCCCGCCCGCAAAGGCCGAGGAGATGTATCATCCTGAGACGTTCGGCCGGACGGGGACGGACTTCGTCCGAGTGGAGTAACTAGGCAAGAATATTTCGCGACGAATGCACGAATAGTTAAGCTTCGTGCATTCGTGGCGAATATTTCTCGTCGGTTGCTATGTGATAACATTTAGCCCTTAGCCCAAAAGGTGACTGAGAATCTCGACAAGATACGACAGATACTCCGCCTCGAATCGAATGCGATTGAGCGGGCCGCCGCCGCGCTCGATTCCCGCCAGGCCGATGCGGCGATGACGCTGCTTGCCGATCGCAATGGAAAGATCGTTATTACAGGCGTTGGCAAGTCGGGTGTCATCGGACAGAAGATCGCACAGACGCTTATCAGCACCGGAACGGTTGCCGTCTATGTGCATCCCAGCGATGCGTTGCATGGTGGGCTTGGGATCGTTTCGACGGGTGACGTCGTGATCGCGCTGAGTAACTCGGGCGAGACGGACGAACTGCTTGCGATGATGCCGGCGCTAAGGCAACGCGCTGTATCGATGATCGCGATCGTCGGCAAGGTTGATTCAACGCTTGGCCGAGCGGCCGACGTTGTCCTCGATGCATCGGTCGATACCGAGGCGTGTCCGCTGAATCTCGCACCGACGGCGTCAACGACCGTCGCGCTCGCGATCGGCGATGCGTTGGCAATGGTCCTGATGGAGAAGAAAGGGCTGACGGCGACGGATTTTGCCGCAAATCATCCGGCCGGGCAGTTGGGCAAGCGCCTGACAATCCGCGTTTGTGACCTCATGCATGCGAGCCCAAATATCGGTGCCGATGCGGGCTGGCTCGAGGTAGTCCGGGCTATTTCAAGACACGGGCTCGGAGCGGTGAATGTCGTGGGAGATATGGGTGAGCTTCTCGGTATCGTCACTGACGGCGACCTTCGCCGCACTGTCGAGCAAACGGCGGTCACGGAGCTTGCCAGCCTTACCGCAGCGTCAATGAAGACGGCTTCGCCGGTCACGGTATCTAGTGATATGTTGGCCGTTGACGCGCTAAAGCTCATGGAAGACAGGCCGTCGCAGATATCGGTTCTGCCCGTCGTTGATGGCAATGAGTGTGTCGGGATACTTCGTCTGCACGATATCGTGAGAGCCGGTCTCTAGCGTTTCTGTCACAGCCCCACACCAACATACTGTTCTCGCGTTCTTCCTATTTCCGCCAGACTCGGCCAGATTCCCGAGGAATCGCCAATCATACATCCCGTTTGCTAGAATCACGTTCTTATGGCGTCACCGCTCGTTGCCATCATTGGCCGGCCAAATGTCGGCAAATCTACGTTGTTCAATCGCCTGACGGGATCGCGCAAGGCGATCGTCGGCGATGTGCCG
>JAGOWF010000301.1 GCA_018060305.1 Pyrinomonadaceae bacterium | reverse complement strand
CTATCCTGAACAGAATTGCCGCCGGAGACCGCACCGCCGTCGAGGAATGCCTCAACAGCTACGGCGGCCTTGTGTGGTCGATCGCGCGAAAGATGCTGCGCAATTCGGACGAGGCCGAGGATGCCGTGCAGGAGATATTTGTGGACCTTTGGAAAAACGCTGGCCGGTTTGATGAGACAAAATCGTCGGAGGTGACCTTTGTCGCCATGATCGCACGCCGGCGGCTGATCGACAGGATACGCCATTCGGCTCGGCGGATATCAGCCGAGTCGCTTGACGATGTATTGCTCGAACCGTTCACTCGCTCAGATCGGCAGATCCAGATATCGGCCGAGGCACGGCAGGCGGCCGAGGCAATGCGAACCCTCAGGCCCGAACAGCAGCAGGTGCTGCGGCTGTCGATCATTCAGGGAATGTCGCATCAGGAGATCGCCGACGCGATGGGCCTGCCGCTGGGCACTGTGAAGACGCACGCCCGCCGCGGCATCCTTCAGGTGCGAGAGGCGTTGGGGCTGAATACTGAGATATCGAGGGAGGCAGCCGCATGACCGAAGAAAGAGACATGCTGCTCGACCTTCTGATCAAAAAGGCGGTAACGGGCCTCGACGATGCAGAAAAGCGCGCGCTCGATGAACTCGATCCCGTGATCGCTGAACGTGAGCTCGCGACGCTCGAACTGACTGCCGCCGCCATCAGCATGGCCGGGCTCGACGCGAGCGAACCGCTGCCGGCTCACTTGCGTGAGACGATCGCTGCCGATGCGGCCGTCATAGTCGGTTCGGCGCCGCAGAATGGCGAGCGGCCTGAGCCATGGCCGCCGGCTCAGCCGCCAAAGATTAACGGCGATGTATTCAGCCCCGCTCCGAGCCGTGTCGGCTGGTTTGGCTGGCTCGGATGGGCCGCCGCGGCCGCGGCTTGTGTGGTTTTGGGGCTGAATATCTGGTTCACGCAGATCGGGCCGGCAAGCGAACCGATGCCCGAACAGGCAAAGGTTGAGCCGCCCCGTCCGCCGACGCCGGCCGAGCTTCGTGAAGAGCTGATGCGCAGCGGCGGGGATATCATCAGGGCAAACTGGGCGCCCGGCAATGTGAAAGACATCAAAGATGTCTCGGGCGACATCATATGGAGTGAGGCGAAACAGACGGGCTTTATGCGTTTTCACGGGCTGCCTGCAAACGACGCTTCAACGACGTGCTATCAGCTCTGGATTTTTGATAAGATGCAGGATAAGGCGACGCCGATCGACGGCGGCATATTTGACGTGACGAGCGAAGGCGAAGTGATCATTCAAATCGACCCATTACTCAAGGCCGCAGGGCCCGAGATGTTTGCCATCACCATCGAACGTCACGGCGGCGTTGTCGTCTCAAAACGAGAAAAGATCGCCGCACTCGCCAAGGTTGAAACCCGCGCCGCCTGAGGTGCGTAGAATATACCATTACCTTGACCGGCCAACGATGGCCTGCGTCGGCAAAGGCAAGGTAATTTGAGCTAAACCTTGCCAAACTCGGTCTCCGACTGCGACCTCGACGCGGACGGAAAATGGCCGAGTCTGGCAACAAGGGGCAAGTCCGTTCGCGGCCTTGCCCTTTTTCTTTTCTTCTCTGCGGCCTCCGCGTAAGCCTCTCCGATCTCTGCGAGGAACGTTCTTTCCACGCGGAGGACGCCGAGCAAGCATTTTGTGCTATAATTCTGGTTTATTAACGCAATTACTTTTTTGAGGAGAATATATTAGCTGTGGACCACAATAAGATCCGGGAAATGCTGGGCGACGAGGCATCGACGCTGCTCGATCACGTTTCGACGACGATACCTAAAGAGAACCTTAACCTGCCGGGTGGCGATTTTATCGACCGCGTATGGGCACAGTCCGACCGCAACCCCAATGTATTGAGGAGCCTGCAGTCGCTCTACAACATGGGCCGCTTGTCGGGCACGGGCTACGTTTCGATACTGCCGGTCGATCAGGGCGTCGAGCACTCGGCCGGCGCGTCATTCGCGCCAAATCCGATGTATTTTGACCCCGAGAACATCATCAAGCTCGCAATCGAAGGCGGCTGCAACGGCGTCGCATCTACATTTGGCGTGCTCGGCGCGGTGTCCCGCAAATACGCACACAAGATCCCGTTCATCGTAAAGCTAAACCACAACGAACTGCTGACATATCCAAATCAGTTTGACCAGGTGATGTTTGGCACGGTCGATCAGGCACGCGATCTGGGCGCGGTCGCCGTCGGGGCGACGATCTATTTTGGCTCGGAGGAATCGACGCGGCAGATCACCGAGGTCTCAGAGGCGTTTGCGTATGCGCATGAGCTGGGCATGGCGACCGTTTTGTGGTGCTACCTTCGCAATCCGGCATTCAAGACGCCCGAGGGCGACATGCACGATGCCGCCGACCTGACGGGCCAGGCCAATCACCTCGGTGTCACCATTCAGGCAGACATCATCAAGCAGAAGCTGCCGACAAAGAACGGCGGCTATCCCGCACTCAATAAAGAGGGCAGCTATGGCAAGACCAACAAGAAGGTCTATGAGGAACTCACCACAGATAATCCGATCGACCTCGTCCGCTATCAGGTCGCAAACTGCTATATGGGACGCTGCGGGCTGATCAATTCAGGCGGTGAATCAAAGGGAGCCGGCGACCTAGCCGCTGCCGTCCGCACGGCCGTCATCAACAAACGCGGCGGCGGCACGGGGCTGATCTCAGGCCGCAAAGCCTTTCAACGCCCGATGGCCGAAGGCGTCGAACTACTCAATTCGATCCAGGACGTTTACCTCGACACGTCGATAACCGTGGCATAAGAATAGCCGCAAAAAGGCGCAAAAGGCACAAGATTTGAATCTCTATTTCTTGTGCCTTTTGCGCATTTTTGCGGCCATTTCTCTTTTCGTGCCTTTCGTGAATTTCGTGGGACTATCCTTGCAGGAACGGATTGTTTAACCGCTCGCTTCCGACCGTCGTTTCGTGGCCGTGGCCGCACTAGACTGTGG
>JAGOWF010000300.1 GCA_018060305.1 Pyrinomonadaceae bacterium | reverse complement strand
ATCAACGTTCGCAGCAGGCAGGACAAGGGGACGACCATCACCATTGAACTGCCTCGGGAAAACCGCCGGGCTGCTGCGCCGGCAAACGGTGCCGAGCCGTCACGACTTGGCGAGTTCCTCAATGTAGAGGGCAGTCGCGCTGATGAGCCGCAGTAGATAGACGTAGATATTGCCGTTGCCTTAAGGCAACGGTTGTCAGTCACGATCACGGTGGGGGCTTTAGCCCAATCCGCGATGCGGCTAAAGCCGAGGTGAATGGCCTTGCTGCCGTTTGCTAAAGCGAACGGCAATCAGCGGACAGCGACGGAAATACTTCTTGAACTCAAAACCCCTAATCTGTAACAATTAGCTTTGGTGCGCCGGGCGCCGCGCTGCTCAAGCAACCGACAATTCAATGGCAAATATCCTGATCGTTGATGACGAGCAAAGTTTTCGCCAATTGCTGACACTCGTTTTTGAAGAGGACGGCCACTCTGTCCGCACGGCAATGAACGGCCGTCAGGCTTTGGCGGCGCTCGATGAGACGCCTGCCGATCTGATCGTCTCTGACGTTAAAATGCCCGATATGGACGGTATCGAACTGCTGCGTTCGGTGCGTGAGACGCTGCCGGATATCGGCGTCGTTCTTATGACTGCCTTTGCGTCCGTCGAGACGGCGAGAGAGGCGTTTAAGCTCGGTGCGGACGATTTTATCGAGAAACCGTTCGATGTTGAGGAACTCAAGCTCATCGTCAATAAGACGCTTGAGAAACAGGCATTGATCGACGAAAACCGAGCATTCAAACGAGCCCAGCACGAGCGCGGCTCGGTGAGGAATATCGTCGGCACGTCTGACAAAATGGCCGCGATCTTCCAAATGATCGAAACGGTCGCCGAGGTGCAATCGACCGTGCTCGTCACGGGCGAGAGCGGCACAGGCAAGGAATTAGTCGCCCGTGCCATTCACGATCTCGGGCCACGCGGCGAAAAGCCGTTCATATCGATCAACTGCGGCGCATTTACCGAGACGCTGCTCGAGAGCGAGCTATTCGGCTATATCAAGGGATCCTTCACGGGGGCCAATACTAATCGTAAGGGGCTGTTTGAGGCGGCCCACGGCGGCACGCTTTTCTTGGACGAGATCGGCGAGATGTCGCCATCGATGCAGGTAAAATTGTTGCGCGTCCTCCAGGAGCGAAGTGTTCGTCCCGTTGGAGCGCACGACGAGCTTCCGGTCGATGCGCGCGTGATCGCGGCAACGAACCGCGATCTCAAGCAGATGACCGAGGACGGGACGTTTCGCGAGGACCTGTTTTACCGTATCTCGGTCATCCCGATCCATCTGCCGCCGCTGCGCGACCGTCCGGACGATATTCCGGCGCTGATCGGCCATTTTGTCGAGAAATTCTGTTCGCAGGCCGGCAAAGAGCTTACCGTGTCGCCGAAAACCGCCCAGTTACTTGAAAAATACGCCTGGCACGGCAACGTCCGCGAACTTGAGCACACGATCGAGCGTGCCGTGGCCCTTGAACGGTCAACTGAGATACAGCCCGAACAGCTTCCGGACCACATCACTAATTACAATCCGGAACGCATCGCGGCCGAGTTTTCGCTGCCTGACGACGGTATAAATCTCACCAGCCACATCGAAAACCTCGAAAAAACCTACGTCGTCGAGGCCCTCAGAAAGACAGGCGGCAATCAGACCCGCGCCGCCGAACTGCTCCACATCCCCGTCCGCTCGCTCCGCCACCTCCTCGACAAACACAGCATCCGCAGCCTGTCGGCCCAAATGCGTGGGGGCGAGTCGTAAGTCTGGAGTCTTTAGTCTTGAGCAGGAAAAAGGACAGTCGCAATCTCGATTTTCTTAAGTTTTCAGCAGAACTTGGTTATTCAGAATTCAGTGTTTGCCGCAACGCAAACAACATCCGGCATATTTGGCCGAGTTCGTCGTAGATAGTCGCAAATGCATCCTGACCGACATAATCAAGGTCCGTCGCTATGTAAAGGTGGAACTGCACTTCGTAGGCCGAGGCATGAGCGATATTCAAAAAGTTAGCAAATTCCTTATCGGATTTGCGGCCAAAGCCCTCAGCAATGTTTGCCATTATCGAAATACTCGCTCTGCGAATCTGTCCTCTCAGTTCAAAGTCTTTTGCAAAATCACCCCGGAGTGTCTCACGGTATATCGTCTTTGTAATTTCTCTCGCCTTTTGCCACGCCAAAATATCTTCAAATCTGCTAAACGCTGCCATTTTTTTATTCCTCCATTTTTGGAAGCCTTGAGTCTGAAGTCTGGAGTCCTGAGCCGGAAACGCCTAACATCCTGCTCAAGACTCAAGACTAAAGACTCCAGACTCTAACAACATCCCATTCTGACATTTATTGTCATTCCAGCCTTACCAAAAACTGTTAAAAACCGCACACAACGCCGCCTTCTTGACTCGATATCAAATCACACAATGCCCGTAACCCTTTTCCTGCTAAAGACTTAAGACTCCAGACTCCAGACTCAGTGCCTTTGGCACAGCGGTTGTAACTAATCAGGCGGCCTGGGAAAGGTACATAGATTCTTTAACTTTAGGAGATTGTGAAAATGAAAAATCAGAAAGGCTTCTCGCTCATCGAGCTTCTTATCGTGGTAGTTATCATAGGCATCATAGCCGCGATAGCTATTCCTAACCTGCTGGCGGCCCGCCGCTCAGCTAACGAAGGTTCGGCCATCTCGGCTATGCGCACACTGCACGGCGCCCAGATGACCTATGCTTCGACCTATGGCAGCGGCACATATGCCGGCGCCACGACCCCTACCTATGCGGTCATGCAGACCCTCGGCGGGCCGGGCCTAATCGATGCGGTTCTCGCGGGTAACGGTACGGTTTCTGTCAAGGGCGGTTATACGTTTGTCGGTGGGCAGATCGCACCGTCAGCAATCGCTCCGGCACAGTTCTGGTTCTCGGCTAACCCGACGACCACGACCGGTGTTACACAGACCGGTTCGCGCCGCTTCGGCGTCGCGACGGATGGCGTTCT
>JAGOWF010000298.1 GCA_018060305.1 Pyrinomonadaceae bacterium | reverse complement strand
ACGACGATGCGAATATTCGCAGTTCCTGTTAAATTCATGTTCCCTATTACGGTTTCTCGACGAGTAATGTTTGCATTCTCTTGATCTCGGCGCGCTGGCCGCTGTCAACATCGGTCGCGAAATTAAAAATTTCAGCCTCTTGTCCCGCTCCGGCGGAATCAAAAAGCTCTTTTACCATTACAAGAGCCCCCTCGTGATGCTGGATCATGCCCGTGAGGAAAAGCTGGTCAAACTCCTTGCCCTTAGCGTTGCTCAGGGCGTCCATCTGCTTCGGTGTAAGCATCCCCGGCATGAGCATCGGCTCAGCCTTCATATCCATTCCAGGCATATGATGATGTTCATGACCGCCGGTGGCCTTTGGCATCTGCATCGCCATCGGCTCGCCGCGCAGAGCAAGCCAACGCTCCATGAACCGGATCTCCTCAGCCTGCGAATGGCTAATGCGCGCTCCGAGCAGTCGCAGTTCCTTGTTTGTCGTTCGCTCCTCGATCAGGGCCGTCATTTCCACAGCCTGAGCATGATGATGGATCATGCCCTGCATGAATTCAGCATCCTTAGCCGCCACCGGTGCGAGGACCGCGCGGGTCGTCGCGGGCAAGACCTTGGTCGGCTGGCCGGGTGCCCCGGGCTGAACAATGAGAGCCCCCGCCCGGCTGTCTTGCGCCACGATCGGAAGGGTCAAGAAGAAAGTAACAATGGCTAATCGAGTGATGCGAATCATAATGTTGGATCAAAAACGAACAAGTTCCTTAAATAGATTCCCAAGAAATTTTACGCCCAGAGACATTGTCCCACTTCGCAGGCCGTCCTTCCACGTGTATCGGCTCGGATACCAAAACTCGGATGCGATCACATTCGACGCATAAGTCCCGACCAGTCGTGGGACGCCAACGGTCCGGCTACCGTCAGGCCGTCTTGCGGTAAAGACGGAGACAAGGGCATTTACGACCTTGTTGCCTACGCCTTTCTTTTTCGTCCTGTAGAATTTGCTGTCCAGTTTGAACGCCTCATCGAGGCTATAACGAACTGTGCCGCTGACAGCACGCTTGCCAAAATTCGAAGCCAGCCGTTTACCAAAGCCATCCCAGTGCGGGCCCCATTCTCTCGGGCTGTTTCGTGAGGTGCCCCACCCGGCCGAAGCGACCATCCGAGCCCACGCACCGGGGCCGATAAGGCCTTTTACAAACCGTGCACGACGAGACTTGGCGTTGGGCCGCACGTACTTGGTGGCGGGTAATGTAGAGTCATCGACGACCGATCCATCGCCGGTCGGGTTTTCGACCTGCCCGGTCTGACCTGACAGAGAGCCGACAAACATTACGAAACAGAAAGAGAGTAGGGCAAGGAATCTCATAATAGGTCTCTTGTCCTTATAACATCGGCCTGAGGGCCTTGTAAATGTTGTCGGTCATTATGCGTGCCCCGGCCGGATTCGGATGGATGCCGTCCGCCTGATTCAGCTCCTTCTTGAGTGCGACGCCATCAAGCAGGAACGGCAAGAACCTGATCTTGTGCTCGGCCGCAAGGTCGGGAAACACCATTGTGAACTCACGCTGATAGTCGGCTCCCATCGTCGGCGGCGCGAGCATCCCGCACAGCAGGACGCGAATGTTCTTTGCCTTCGCCTTACGGATTATCTGATCGAGGTTCTGCTTCAGGCTGGCAACAGGAATCCCGCGGAGCAGATCATTAGCCCCTAATTCGAGGATGAGTATGGCCGCATTGTCCTGCTCGAGGACCCAATCCGCCCTTTCGAGGCCGCCGATCGTCGTGTCTCCCGAGATGCCGGCGTTCACCACCTCGTATGCGTAGCCGTCTGCATTCAGCTTTTCCTGAAGCAAGTACGGATACGACTCCCGCTCCGTAAGGCCAAAGCCCGCCGTCAGGCTGTCGCCAAACGCAATGATCTTTGGTCGTGTTGAGCGCGGTTTTGCTGGCGCCGGCGCCCGGCCGGCGGTGTTCCCCGTCGGCTGTGCTTCCGAGCATGCCGTTAGCGATGCCACAAGGATCGTGGAACAAAGAATGACGGTTATTCGAATTAGAGAAAGCATCGCGACTGATCAGTTTACGGTAATTGAGACAACTTTGATGCAAAAAGATTGGAGTTTATCGGCCTCAATTGGCAAGCTAAGATGCAGCGGTATCGTCATCAGATATGATCAGTTTGAATAAAGTCACCAAGATAGTCCGTTCGGGCACCGAAGATCTGACGATACTCTCGGATGTATCGATCGATATAGGAGAGGGACAGTTCGTCGCCGTCACAGGCGCGTCAGGCAGCGGTAAATCGACACTACTCGGCTTGATCGCAGGCCTTGACGCACCGACATCCGGCCGTATCACCGTTGACAGAGACGACATCACTTCGCTCGGCGAGGACGCCCTTGCCGCGATCCGCGCCCGCAAGATCGGCTTTGTCTTTCAATCTTTTCATCTGATCCCGAGCTTGACCGCATTTGAGAACATTCTGATCCCGATGGAGATCCTCGGTCTCGATAACGTGCGTGACCGGGCGGCCCGCTTGCTCGATGCGGTCGATCTCGCGAACCGCGGCCATCACTATCCGAACGAACTGTCAGGCGGCGAACAGCAGCGAGTGGCCATAGCAAGGGCATTCGCAAACAGCCCCAAAATACTACTCGCCGACGAGCCTACCGGGAATCTCGATTCAAAGAATGGTGAGCATATATTCGAGCTAATGGAGCAGCTTCACGACCGGCATAAGGTCACCCTTGTGCTCGTAACTCACGACACCGCCCTTGCCGGTCGGGCTCAACGCCGCATCGCTCTGGCGGACGGATGTGTTGTGTCGGATGAACTGAATTAGATGCGGTTTGTTCTAAATCTCACGCTGCGCGAGATCCGTTCATCCTGGCGGCGACTGTTATTTTTCTTCCTCTGCATTGCCGTCGGTGTTGGGTCGGTCGTCGCCTTGCGCTCAATGATCCAGAACCTCAACAAGGTGGTTGGCAACGACGCTCGGGCGCTGATGACAGCGGACGTGGAGATCAGTTCGACCAACG
>JAGOWF010000299.1 GCA_018060305.1 Pyrinomonadaceae bacterium | reverse complement strand
GGAAAGGAAGAAGGTCGTTATTGTCGGTGGAGGTATCGCGGGGCTGACGGCTGCGTGGAAGTTGAAGAAAGAGAATTTCAACGACTTTGTCGTGCTCGAACTTGAAAAAGAAGCGGGCGGCACATCGATGAGCGGCGAGGGTGAGCCGGTCGGCTATCCGTGGGCGGCGCATTATCTGCCGGTCCCGTTTGAGGAGAATAGCGAACTGATCTCGCTGCTAGATGAGATGTCGCTTCTTGAAGGGCGAGCAAGCGACGGGCGAGTACTCGTCAAGGAGCAGTATCTCTGCCGTGAACCCGAGGAACGCGTCTTTTACAAAGGCCGCTGGTACGACGGGCTGTATCTGCATGTCGGTGAGAGTGGTGAGGACAAGCGGCAATTTGCGGAGTTTCAGCGGCATATCGACGGCTGGGTGAATTGGCGTGATGCACGTGGCCGCAGGGCGTTTGCCGTTCCGTCGGCGAGCTGTTCGGATGATGCCGAAGTGACGGCGCTTGATAGGATCTCATTCGCCGTATGGCTGCGGCAGAAAGGCCTTAATTCTGAACGGCTCTTGTGGTATTGCGACTACGCGTGCCGCGACGATTACGGGCTTAAGCTGGAGCAGACGTCGGCCTGGGCGGGGCTGTTCTATTTCTGTTCGCGCGTGAGAAAAGGCGGTGATGAATCGCAGCCGTTCATTACGTTCCCGGAGGGCAACGGTCGTTTTGTCTCGCACTTTGTCGAACAGGTCGGCGAACACCTTCGCCGCTCGATGATGGCCGTATCGATCGTGCCGACGGACAAAGGCGTCGATGTGATCTGTTTGAATGACGGCGTTCTGAGAGGTATTCATTGCGAAAAGCTGATCTTTGCATCGCCGATCTTTACGGCGCCGTATCTGATCCGCGGCTTTCGCGAGGATGCACCATTCGCGGTCGAGGAGTTTCAGCACAACGCGTGGTTCGTCGCGAATCTCTTCTTAAAGGGCCGCCCAAAGCCGCGATTTGCAAAGGATTTTCCGCTCGCGTGGGACAATGTCCTCGTTGAGAGCCCAAGCCTCGGCTATGTTAACGCAACGCATCAGAAAGGCATCGATTACGGCCCGACTATCTTCACCTATTACTATCCGATGTGCCACGAACCGAACGCGCGGACGACGTTATTCAACTATGACTGGCGTCAGCTTTCCGACGTTTGCCTTACCGATCTCGCACGGGCACACCCAGACATCTACGACCTAACGACGCGGATCGATATCATGCGCTGGGGTCACGCAATGGTAAGCCCACGGCCCAATTTCATCTGGAGCGGCATTCGCGACAAGGCGTTAAAACCGTATCGCAATATCCACTTTGCCCACACCGACCTCAGCGGCATCGCGTTATTTGAGGAGGCGTTTTATCACGGATTGCGCGCTTCTCGTGAGATATTAAAGGCAATTCGAACAGGATAAACAGGATGATCAGGATAAGATGATTTATCCTGTCTATCGTGCGCATCCTGTTTGAATATTGCAAACGATGGACTCGGCTCTGGCAAAATCGAATTATTGGCTATTCTCACAGAGGATCGACCTGGCGGTTTTCCTCGGCAGTGCCGTCGTGTCTCTGTTGCTGCTTGCGATCGGAGCGCAAACCGGGCTGCTGGACGGTGATTCGCCGGAGTGGACGTGGGTGACGGCGGTGCTGATGATCGATGTCGCACATGTTTGGTCAACGAGTTTTCGGGTCTATTTTGATACTGAGGAATTCAAACGCCGATTCTGGTTGTATGTGCTGGTGCCGGTCGCGGGTTATGCGGTCGGCGTGGCATTATACAGCGAGGGCGATCTTGTTTTTTGGCGGGCGTTGGCGGTGCTGGCGGTGTTTCACTTCGTCCGGCAGCAATATGGCTGGGTGAATCTGTATCGCCGCCGTCTTGGCGAAACGTCGCGGTTGACCTGGTGGATCGACGCGGCGGCGGTTTATCTCGCGAGCGTCTATCCGCTGGCGTTCTGGATGACGAGTGTGCCGAGGAATTTTGAATGGTTCGTGCAGAATGATTTCGTCCTCCTGCCGTCGGTGGTCGAAACGGTCTTGTTCCCGATCTATCTCGCGGCCCTGGCAGCATACGCTATCAAATCTGTTTATCTCTACTTTGCCGACGGCTTTCTGAATATCGGCAAGGACATCGTCGTTGTGACGACCGCCGTTTGCTGGTATGTCGGCATCGTGGCGTTTAACTCGGACTACGCGTTTACCGTGACGAACGTCATCATTCACGGCGTGCCGTATTTTGCGTTGATCTATATGTATGCCAAGTTCCGCCGCGAGACATCGGGCGGCGCCTATCGGGCGTTTTCGTCAAATTGGATCGTTTTTCTCGCCAGCCTGTGGGCTCTCGCGTATGTAGAAGAACTGTTCTGGCACCGCGGCGTATGGCACGAGCGACAATGGCTGTTTGGCGGCGATTGGGAATGGACGCGGACTGTGAAGATGTTTGTCGTCCCGCTGCTTGCCGTCCCGCAGCTAACGCATTACGTGCTCGACGGCTTTATCTGGCGACGCGGCAGCCATCCTAAATTCCGGCTGTTTTAAGATAGGAAACAACGGATTACACGGATCGAACGGTAAAACATTTCCGTGTGATCTGCGTAATCCGTTGTTGTTATTAGATTATCCGACCAAAGCCAAAAAGAGATATGGGTGCCAGCGGAGCACGCGGAGCGATCATGGGAATTGGGGGCGGGCTCGGGATAATTCCGCTCTCGTCGTCGGTTCGAAACATGAATCCGGCTTCCTTCGACTTCTCGGGCGTGACGCTGATCGTCTGACGGCTGCCGTCGCGGACAAACGTGACCTGGACGTCGCCTTCCTTCTTGTCGTTGATCCCGCGAATAAGATCAAAGTCGTTCTTGACCACCTTGCCGTCCAGTTCGACGATGATGTCGCCCGCCTTGAGGCCGGCTTTCGCCGCCGGCGAATTCTCGACTATCCTGTTGATCATGGCGCCGTCTGCGACCTTAAAATGCTCGGCGAGTTGCTTCGTCAGTGGTGTTACGC
>JAGOWF010000297.1 GCA_018060305.1 Pyrinomonadaceae bacterium | reverse complement strand
GCAAAGCGGTCGGGGCCAAACTCTTCGCCGTTGGGGTTAGTCGCTTCGGTGATGCCGTCAGTGTAGATGACCATCACCTGATCGTCATCAAACCTAATAAAATGCTGGTGATAATGCGTGTCGTCAAACATTCCCAACGCTATATCGCCGTATTCCACAAACCGGTATTCGCCATCGGGCTTAATAAGCAGCGGCGGGTTGTGACCGGCGTTGGAGAAGACGAATGTCCTGTTGGTCGAATCAAGAATGCCGTAGATCGCTGTGACAAACTGGTTATCCTCGATCGAATCCCGCAGCAATTCGCTGACCTTTGAGAATGCGATGTGCGGGGCATATCCGGCCTGGATACTTGCCCGTAAACTCGCACGAAGAAAGGACATAAGCAGCGCCGCCGGAATGCCTTTTCCGACGGCATCGGCCACGACGATGCCGATCTGATCGTCAAACATCGGAACCCAATCGTAATAGTCGCCCGAGACCTCCTCGGTCGGAAACAGGTAGGCCGAGATATCGAAATTCTCGACCTTCGGATCGCGTGCCGGCAGCAGTTCCATCTGCACTTGGCGGGCCGCTTCGAGCTGGGCCTGAATGCGTTTTTTCTCGACGACCTGCTCATGCAGCCGGACCTTTTCGATGATGATAGCGACCTGTGAGGTCAACAATTGCAGTATCGCGAGATCGTCGTCGGAGTATGCATCCAGATGATCGCTCTCGAGGTCAAAAGCACCGATAACACGGTCGTTTGAGATGATCGGAGCGACCATCTCTGACCGAGTTCGCTCGCGAGCGGCAAAGTAGCGCGGATCCTTGCTAACGTCATGCGAGACTATCGCCTTCCCTGTCTGCGCAACAGTCCCAATAAAGCCCTCGCCCATCTTGAGCCTTGGTTCTATCAGCTCAAAACTGATCTGATACCCGCGGATGACCTTTGACTTAAAGACGTATGGGCTCTCGTCCTCGGGGCTGAATTCGATCAGGTAAATGCCCGCCGCATCGTATGGGATCAGCGATCCGAGCGTGTCCATGACGAGATTCAGCACTTCGTCGAGGTCGAGCGAGCGGCTGATCGTCTTGGTGATGTCGAGCAGCATCCTGAGCTTATCGACCGTTGTCAGGCTATCAGACGTGGTTTTTGGTTTGGTGCGAGGCATTGTCGGATCGCGGAAGGGCGATTATACACCATCGCGGCCGGTAAGGCCTTGTTTTGACCTGTATTCGCCCCATAGACGCGAGACCTTGATCCGATACTCGACAAGCGGGCGGCTAACCGCAAAGTGGCGTGCTATCTGCTGCGAGGTCATCCCCTCAGCGACCATTCGCTTGACCGCCGTGTATGGAACCAAAGCCGCCGCGCCGGTCGAATAGGCCTCTTCCTCAATAGCGTGATTGTAATCGCGGGCGATGACCTCGCCGTGCTTATTACGCGTCTCGACCGACAGACGACTCGGCTGATGGCCAAGAAAGACGTGGCAGATCTCTTCCATCAGCGTCGCGTTTTGGCGATTCCGGTGGTGCGTGGGGTTGAGGATTATCAGCTTTTCGCCGCCGGGCAGTGCGTGCGACGCCGCACCGCCTGACCACAGATGTTTGGCCCTATCCGTGAGATGCCGCCGGGCCTCTTCAGATAGATGCGGGGCGATCTCATCGAACGACGCGACCAGCAGGTTCGCATACCTCGCCAGGCTAAACGGGTCGAGCCGCTGATGGTCGAATCTCAGCCCCGCAAACTCGCGCAAAGCCTGGGCCCGAACCTCATGATGTCTTCCTTTTTGTGTGGGCGGTAAATCAGCCAACGCAAGATATCTAGACTACCTTGAATTCGGAATCGACGTCCTCACTCGAGAGCGCCACGCGATAATTCTTCGACTGCTTCTGCTTGGTAATAAGCAGATCGTCCTTTGTTTTCAACAGATCCGCCCGGTTAAAGACCGAGATCTCAAAGTTATAGCCATGGGTGATCGCATCCTTTGGACAGGCCTCAACGCAAAAGCCGCAGAAGATACATCGACCATAATCGATGTTGTAGATCTTGGCGTATCGTTCGTCGCGGCCTACGCGTTCGGCGTAGGGACGCGGATCGTCGATCGCCTCGATGTAGATGCAGTCTGAGGGACACGCCGCAGCGCAGAGGTAACACGCCACGCACTTCTCCTTACCATTCTCATCGACGTGCAGCAGATGCTGGCCTCGATAACGCGGCTGAACCGTCACTGGCTCGTCCGGATATTGAACGGTCCATTTCTGTCGAGGAACTTCGGACAACGTCCGCTTCATGCCCTTAACGATGGCGACACTGGATCTGATGACGTCTGCTACGACTGACATATAACAAACTGTTTATCTGCTGGCGCCCATAAGCAAGGCCAGACCGTTGAAGAATAGGATGAAGATGTAATAAACAATCCCAATCAGGAAGAACAGGCCGCCCAAGACCATGCCGGCAATCGCCAAGCCTTTACCACCATATTCGGCGGGCTCGTTATTCGCATTCTTCATTCCCAAAAAACCTGTGACCAAAGCCGCTATACCCGTGATCGGAGCAAGATAGCAACACAGAGAACCGATGCCGAGTATCAAGGAAACAATCGGCAATGTCTTGTTTTGACCTCCCGCCGCAGTGCCGAGCGGCGGGGTCGAGAACGGCGTATTCGATCCTATCTCCTGATTCTGCCAGGCCGGCTCAGGTGCAGGTGGCGGCGTCCATTGCTCTACCGGAGCGGCGGGTGGCGGTTCGAAAGCGGCCGGCGGAGGCGGCTGGATGATCGTCTCAGGCTCCTCCGGCATCGGTGGAGGCATCGGTTCCGGCTCGATAAACGAAGGTGCCGGCGGCTCAGGTGCAGAAAACGGCGACGGCGGCGGCTCGGCTGCCGGGGGAACGTCGACAACCTCAGGCTCGACTGCCGAGTCCTGCATCGCGGCCTTCATTTCCTCATCGGAAACAAATACGGTCTTTAGCGGATCTGCGCTTGGCAGTTCAAGCTCATCCGCCGGCACAGCGATCGGCGCCGGTGGGATCGATTGCCCC
>JAGOWF010000296.1 GCA_018060305.1 Pyrinomonadaceae bacterium | reverse complement strand
TATGTTCCGATCTCGCTGTATGTCGTAGGGCCGTTTTCGTGGGGATATTTTATTGGCGCAGTGCTGATCGCCGGTGTCAGTTTTATTGACGATATCAAGACCGTGCCGTTCTTCCTCAGGTTGTTTATCCACGGCGTTGCGGCCGTGCTGCTGATGGCCGATCTGGACACCTGGCACGGCATCACGATGCTCGGCGGGCTGCAGTTGGGATGGTTCGGGTATGTGCTGACGTTCATGTGGATCGTGTGGATGGTGAATTCATACAACTTTATGGACGGCATCGATGGCCTCGCGGGCCTGCAGGCCGTGATCGCGGCGGTCGGCTGGCTGATACTGTGCCGCATTCTCGATATGCAGTCGATCTATTATTTCGGCTGCGTCATAGGCGGCGCGAGCCTCGGATTTCTCATACAGAATCTGAGCAGATCAAAGGTCTTTATGGGCGACGTTGGCAGCGCGTTCCTAGGATTTACTTTTGCCGCATTGCCGCTGCTCGGGCGAAACCTTGCGAATAAATATCCCGACCTGCTGCCGATCGCGGCCGTTCTGTTTATATGGTTCTTTTTGTTTGATTCGATCGTGACGATACTGCGTCGGGCCATTCGCGGCGAAAAGGTCTGGGTCGCTCACCGCGAGCACCTCTTCCAGCGGCTCGTCAAGTCGGGCTATTCGCATCGCGAGGTAACAATGATCTACGGCATTCTGGCGACGCTGCTGTCGATCACGGTGCTGCTCTCGGTGCAGTATCGCGAGGATATCAGCTTTGCGATAGCGCCGGTCGTCGTCGTGCTGACGGGCGTGCTGTTGTTTATCTGCTATCGGCGGAGCGTTCTCAACTGATGCACGCTCATTCGATCAAGTTCATCTCATACGGCGTTCGCGTCGAGATCGCGGGGAACGATGCGGCGCTGATCGCTGAGGCGGCTGAGACGGCGAAGCGGTCGCTGCTGGGCAATTACAAACCTGTGCGTAGCGGACGCGCAGACCAGCATTTTGAATTGACGGTGACGCCGGGCGGGCGTTACTTTCGTGTCGCAAAGAATGGCGTCCTGCTCGCCGGCGGGCGGTCGCGGGCCAAGTTCATCAAGTTTTTTGACTCGCTCGTTCGCGTCGGCATCGGTGAATCGGCGCCGGAGCATGTCTTTCTCCACGCCGGCGTGGTCGGTTGGCGGGGACGGGCCATTGTGATGCCTGCGGACAGCTTTCAGGGCAAATCGACGCTCGTGACCGCGCTCGTGCGCAGCGGCGCCGAGTATTATTCTGACGATTTTGCGATACTTGACACTGATGGCCGCGTCCATCCTTTTGCCCGCCGCATCTCGATGCGAGGCGAAGACGCGCGAGGCGCGATGACGGTCTATGACCACTCGGCCGAGGAGATCGGCGGCGTCGAGGGCAAACGGGCGATACCGGTCGGGGCGATGATCTTTACGCAATACGCAGAGAACGGCCGTTGGCGGCCTAGGATGCTGACCGCCGGCGAGGGGGCTATGCAGGCGCTGCCATTTACGCTATCATTGCATACGAGGCCGGAATTCTCGCTTCGCGTCTTGAATCTGGCCGCGAATCGTGCCATAATCGCTGCAAGTCTTAGAGGTAACGCAGAAAAATTCGCTCGAACTCTGCTCAATTTCGTTGACAAATACGAAGATTGAGTTAGAATGACATAAAGTTTTGCATCTCTTGGGGTTTTGGTGTTTTCGCCGGCCGGAGAGGTTTGACTAATACAACTGGTTGTTTGCATAATCAATTTTGCTTGGAGGAGATGATGAATAATTCGAAAAATCCGGTCGCCCGACAGAGCGGGCTGGTTGTTCAGGAAATGCCCGACGAAGTGCTCGTCTATGACATGCAGAGCAATAAGGCACACTGCCTGAACGGCTCGGCAGCCTTTGTGTGGAGATCGTGCGACGGCACCAGGTCCGTGGCCGATATCGTTCGCGAATTTGAATCGACCGGCGGCGGCAAGGTTACCGAAGATTTCGTCTGGCTCGCGATCGACCAGCTAAATGAGAACAACCTGCTCGACGCTGGCATGGCCCCGCGCTTTGCCGGCCAGTCACGCCGACAGGTCCTCAAAACGATCGGCCTCGCGTCAATGGTCGCGATCCCGCTCATCTCTTCTCTGGTCGCCCCGCAGAACGCGTTGGCGAACCTTTCGTGCTCATGCGTCGGCAACGGCGACTGCACGACCCGCGTTGGATGCCAGAGCCAGCAGAACTGCAACGGTCAGGGCATCTGCGCACCGAACACTGCTCCGCGGACATAATTTTTGTTTCCTTCTTAAGGTGAAGCAGTCAAGACAGCACGTCTTGACTGCTTCTTTTTTTTTGGTATTGTTCGGCTATAAGCGACAATGCAGGATCTCTATAAACCCACAGCGAGATTGTCCCATCTGGTCATACAGCAGGTTTCCGACGAGCTGCTTGTATATGATATGGCGAAGCATCAGGCTTTTTGCCTGAACCCCACCGCCGCGCATGTCTGGCAGAAGTGCGACGGCGCCGCCACCGTCGCAGACATCGCTGATGGTCTATCTCGAAACGAGACTGCGCGCGACCTTGTATGGCTCGCAATTGAGCAGTTCGCCGACGCGGGCCTGCTGGAGGGAGCCCGACCTCGCTGCTCCGACCGCCGGTCGAGACGCCATGCTATCAAGGCTCTCGCCCTTGCGGCAATAATGACTGTCCCAATAGTTTCGACCATCGCTACGCCTAAAGACAACCGCAGGTCACTGTCGGTATGCGTTTGCGTTGGCAGCGGTGATTGCGCAAGGCCCGGTTGCCCGAGCCCGCCAAACTGCGGCCCCGTTGGCATCTGCGTCTAATTGATCTCGCGTATATCCGGAAATAGTTAGGATGAGCCTTCGGCGGCTCGCCGCTCTATTTGCGGAAAAGCTTGCTTTTCCGGCAAGTCCTCCACTCGCCGCGCGGCTTGCCGCCGCCTATGGGCAACTGATGTTAAATAGGTTGGGCGGCGGCAAGCCGCATGAATCTTAGTCAGCTTACGGAAAAGCAAGCTTTTCCGCAAATAGAGCGGCAAGCCGC
>JAGOWF010000295.1 GCA_018060305.1 Pyrinomonadaceae bacterium | reverse complement strand
TAAGTATTAACGCAACGAGGAGATAAAAATGTCTGATTTAACGATTTCTGAACGCCAGGCCGGCGATGTCACTATTCTTGATCTTGATGGCAAGGTAACCATCGGCGAGGGCAGCGTGGCGCTGCGAACGGCGATCCGTCGCCTTCTTGGCGAGGGCAAGAACAAGATCTTGCTTAACCTCGCCGGCGTGGGTTATATCGATTCAAGCGGTATCGGCGAGCTTGTTTCGAGCTTTACGGCTGTCAAGAAGGAGGGCGGCATTCTCAAGCTCCTGAGCCTTACGCAAAAGATCCAGGACCTGCTGGCCATTACGAAGCTCCTGACCGTCTTTGATTGCTATGATGACGAGGGCACGGCGTTGAGCAGCTTCTGACCGGGATCTGGCTCATCTGAATTTCTTTTGTGCAAAGGATAGCAGCCTCATGTGCCGCTATCCTTTCCGTATTTCGGCCAGAACTGATAGTGCATCCATTACAGCGCGATTCTCATCTCTATCAGGTAAGTTTTTATTGAGGATGATGCGTAAATTCCCGAGCCTGTTTCTGTTACCTTTCCTTGTCGCAACTGTTGTCGGCCAGAATACGACCGGTGTTGCCGACCTTTCAAACTACGGTGTTCGGATCGAACCCGACCGGCGGCTGATCGCGGTGCTGGCAACGCTGGAGACGGCGTCGGCAAAATATGCCGGCGGCCCGGACGAACGCATCATCAATACTCCGCTCTCGGAGAGCGGTCGTAAGTTTCGCGATCAGCTTGCGACGGATAACGCCGCCGTTCCTGACGATCTTCGACGACGCGTCTCAACTTTTGTTGCTGCCCACAAGAAGCGAAACCCCTCGGCTACCGATTCCCAACTCCTAAGTCCGTTCATCTCGATGGCATATTCGCTCTCGACGGTGCCTGAGCTAGCTGATCCTGTTGTGACACACGATCTGCCCGGTAGTCTGCTCGACGTCCTCGACTTTGCACCGCTCGTGCGCGAATTCTATCGTCGCTCCACGCTCCCCGCCAAGATGGACGAATACGTGCAGAGTTCCCGGCGCGAGGCTGACGGACGCCTCCGCTCCTCTACGCGTGAGATGGTCGGCGAGATACTTGATTACCTCCATTCGCGGCCGATCCTCGTCGTCTCGGAGAAAATAAAGACTCAGACTCAAAAGGGCAAAAGTAAGCGTTCGGTGATAGAGAAGGTGGAGACGCGGACGCACGAACGGAACTTCTATCTTGTTCCGGAACGACTTGCTGCCCGAGATACGATCACTTTCCTCAATATACGCGATGATTATTTTGTCATCGTCCCGCCAGATGCCGACGTGCTTTTTTCCGAAGCAAGGCGGGCATTCATCCAATTCGTTATCGATCCGCTCGTTGTTGGCAACTCCAAAGAGATCGCACCTATGCGCGATTGGGTCAAATCGCTGCTCGAAGAGCGTCGTAAGACAATGCCGTCGCTCTCGCCTGATGTGTTTCTCGCGATCTCACGATCGTTGGTATCGGCTATAGACATTCGTCAGGCCGAATTCGAACAGGTCAGGATCGCTACGGCCCAGGCTCGCGAAAAGATCGGCCGGATGAAAACCGACGACGAGAAACGTGCCGTCTCAGCCGATCTTGAACAATTTAAGCAAACGATGGCGGATGACAGTGCTCTGCGATTATTTGAGGACTACGAAAAAGGTTCCGTCCTTTCGTTCTACTTTGCGGAGCAGCTCAAGGGCATGGAAGATTCGGGCTTTGACATAGCCGCGTCGCTTCGCGAGATGATCGCATCGTTTGATCCGGCAAAGGAATCTGGCCGTGTCGCTGCAACCGCCGAGGCCCGACGGCGGGCACAAGCTGCTCGCGACGAACGTAAAAAACACCCGGAAGAACGAGTGGTCACCGTTGAAAATCCGGTAACAGCGCGGCTCCTGACGATCCAGCACAGCATTGACGCAAAGGACTATTCTAAAGCTGCCGACGACCTTAAACGTCTGGGCAGCGAATTCCCACGCGAGCCTCGTGTTTATTACAGCATCGGCCGCGTCGCGAGCCTCCGGGCCGAGAGTATTAATGACCCTGAAGCTCAAGCCCGGACTTTGCTCGAAGCAAAGGCCGCCTACAGCAATGTGATCGGGACGGCCAAGCCAGATACCGATAAGGCTCTGCTGTCGCTGGCGTATGTCGCACTGGGGCGCATCTACGAGTTTGAGAACCAGAACGATTACGCCATCAAGCTCTATGAAAGGGCCATTGAGCTAAGCGACGTTCCCGGCGGCGCGTTTCGGGACGCGCTCGCGGCAAAACAAAGGCTTCTAAAGCCGCAATAGCATCTCACCGCCAATTTCGCTAAAGTCTCACTTAATGCCTGACGAGCCATTTCGCAGCGGTCACGCCGCGCTTATCGGCCGGCCAAATGCCGGAAAATCGACGCTTCTCAATCGCCTGGTCGGTGAGCGTATCGCGGCCGTATCGAATAAACCTCAGACTACTCGTCATCGCATCCAGGGCATCGTAACACTCGATCAGGGCCAGATAGTCTTCGTCGATACGCCGGGCGTTCACAAACCCGGCCACCTACTGAATCGCCGGATGATGTCGGCCGTCCACGACGCTTTGCTGTCGGTCGATCTGGTCGTCCTTATGCGGGACGCCAGCGTCTCAACAGGCAATGGTGACCGCTTTGTCCTAGATCTCATTAAGCGGGCAGACAAGCCGGCCGTCCTCGTCCTCAACAAGACTGACAAGCTCCGCGACAAGGCAGTTTTGCTGCCACTCATCGACTTTTATCGCAATGAATATGATTTTGCCGAGATCATTCCGGTCTCTGCGCTGAAGGGCGACGCCGTTGATACGCTCCTCGGCGAGATCGTCAAACACCTTCCCGAACGGGGACCGATCTTCGCCGAAGACGAGCTTACCGACCAGCCGCTGCGCGCGATCGCCGCTGAAATGGTTCGCGAGCAGATACTCGGCACGACCGGCGAAGAGATCCCGTATGTGACCGCCGTCGTCCCCGAACTCTGGGATGAGAGCGACCCCGGCCTCGTCCGCATCTTTTGCGCGATCTACGTC
>JAGOWF010000002.1 GCA_018060305.1 Pyrinomonadaceae bacterium | reverse complement strand
TGTGTAGGACGGGAAGTTAGAAGCTGCTGCTAAGGGTGCTGTCGATGTGCCGCTCAACCAGCCGCAGATTGTCGCCTGAGAGGTCGAGAAACTGCACACCAAAGCCGTCGCCGTGAAGCATATTGCGGACGATCGCCGAGCAGGTGGCCAAACTGGCGCTCTCAGGCATCTTGAACCGCAGATTGACGATATCTCCGACGGAATACACTTGTCGGCTCTGAACGAAAGCTCCGCCGACGCTCAGGTCACGAAGGAATTCGTCTGTTCGCGTAAAGATGCCGTCCTGACCGATCCAGAGTTCGGTCTGCAGGCTGACACGGGGGTGTTTTCTCAGTTTCTCGTACATTGCGGCCGTCGGCGTGGGACCCTGCCCTCGATAATAAACCGAAAATGGCCGCCACGTTTCAGTTTTCTTTGATAAACGCTAAAATCAATCATTTACGATGGCAAGGAAAACAGCTAGAAAACTTGACCGGAAAAAGATCGAAGCCGGCGTTCGCCTGATGCTCGAGGGAATAGGCGAGGACCCGGACCGCGCCGGTCTGAAACGAACGCCCGAGCGTGTCGCGGATTTTTACGCGGAGTTGACCGAGGGCATGTGGATCGATGCGTCATCGCACATCGTGCCGCTGCCGGGCGACAGCCACGACGAGATGGTGCTGGTCAAGGACATCTCGATCGCGTCGGTTTGTGAGCATCACCTGGCGCCGTTCGTGGGCAAATGCCACATCGCGTACATCCCAAAGAACGGCCGCATCATCGGCCTGTCAAAGCTGGCGCGCATCGCTGAGGTATTTTCGCGTCGGCTCCAAGTTCAGGAACGGCTCACGCAGCAGATCGCGCAGACTTTGTTTGACAAGCTGGCACCCGTCGGCGTAATGGTCGTGATAGAGGCCGAGCACACGTGTATGACGTTGCGCGGAGTAAAAAAACCGGGAGCCATCACGATAACATCGGCTGTTTTAGGCGGGTTTAGAAAGGATCCCAGAACACGTGCCGAGGCGATGGCATTGATCAAGGGTTAGATATGAGAAGAACATTCGCACTATTTCTTGTTATTTCGTTCGTTTCGATGGGCGTGTTGGGTCAGGACTGGACGTCGAAGTTTGACGCCGCCAAGATGCGCAACCGCGTCATTCGGCTATCTGCCGATGATCTCGAAGGCCGCGGGCCCGGAACTGCCGGTGGCAAACGTGCCGCTCAATATATCGCTGACCAGCTAAAGGCGAGCGGCGTTCGTCCCGGCAACGGAAAGAGCTATTTCCAGAATGTAAACCTTGTCGGACTAAAGGCTGACCCGTCCACGCAATTGCGTGTGAATATCACGAAAGGGCCGACGAACCGTTATTTCAAATTCGGCGACGATTTTGTTGCGACGACCAGCGCGCAAACGGCGGATGTCAGCGTTAGTTCTGAGGTGATCTTTGTCGGCTACGGTATCGACGCTCCGCTCTACAACTGGAATGACTATAAAGGCGACCCAAACCAATACAAGGGCAAGATCCTGATGATCATCGTCAATGATCCGCCCGCGACCGCCAAAGAGCCTAACCTATTTGGCGGCAAAGCCCTGACATATTACGGCCGCTGGACATATAAATACGAAGAGGCCGTCCGCCGCGGGGCGGCAGGCGTGATCCTCGTCCACACCAATGAATCCGCAGGCTACGGCTGGAACGTCATCCGAACATCAAACGGTAATTGGCGGTATGAGATCGAGCGGGCAAAAGGCGATAAGACACCGTTTCTCCCGATCAAGGCATGGATGACAAACGAGGCGGCGAAGGATCTGGCCGATGTTGGTCACCACGACCTCGACGATCTGAGAAAGCAGGCGCAAAGTCGTGATTTCAAGCCGGTCAACCTCGGCGTGACCGCAAATCTTGATCTCAAAAGCGAACTGCAGACATTTGATTCACCAAACATAGTCGGGATCGTAGATGGCAGTGATACCAAACTCTCAAAAGAGTTCGTCATTGTCACCGGCCACTGGGACCATCTTGGCATCGGTGCCGCAGATGCTCGGGGCGACACGATCTTTAACGGAGCCTATGACAACGCATCGGGCGTGTCTGCGATCCTCGGGATTGCGGACATTCTCGCAAAGATGCCTAAGAAAAAGCGGCCAAAGCGGTCATTCTTGTTCCTTTTTCCGACTGCCGAGGAGCAAGGATTGCTTGGTGCTGAGTATTACTCGCATCATCCGCTTGTTCCGCTGGCTAAAACGGCCGCTAACGTCAACATCGACGGTGTCAATTTCTTTGGCAAGACCGAGGATTTCTCCGCGCTTGGCGGCGAACGATCAACGCTCGGGATCCTTATCCAATCGATCGCTGCTGAGCGGGGACTGACCCTTCAGGGCGATATGCGGCCGGAACAGGGATTTTTCTTCCGTTCTGACCATTTTCCGTTTGCCAAGGTCGGTGTCCCGGCGATATCTCTGCGCCACGGCACTAATTTCATTCCGGCATTGGATGGAGACGCTCTGACGTCATACCGCGACACTGCGAAGCATTATCATCAGACAACCGATGAGTATCTTCCATCGTGGAATATGGACGCGATGATCCAGAACTCCGAACTCGGGCTCGCGATCGCAGTTGCTATCGCTAACGAACGCAAATTGCCGCGATATCTGGACACGGATGAGTTCGCGGCCGCGGACAAAAGGCGACTTGTTCGATAGCTTAGCTAATCTAGTTGTATGACTTAGCTAATCTATGCCATAATTCGAGTTGCGGTGTTTGCCATGACCAAAGTCAACATTCACAAAGCCAAATCGCAATTGAGTAAATTGATCGAACTTGCAAAAAAAGGCGAGGATGTCGTAATTGCAAAAAACGGAAAGGATGAGGTGCGGCTCGTCGCGATCGAAGAAAAAAAGAAAGATTGGTGGGGAATGGACGAGGGAAAGGGCTGGATCGCCGATGATTTCGATGAATGGCCGCCGGATATATGGGAAGCCATGACTGATCCTAAGATCTTTCCTGACGAAGACGGCGACTCCGAATGAAGGTCCTCGTCGATACGCACGTATTTATTTGGATGTTCATCGAGCCGCGTCGTTTTTCGGCTAAAGCCAGCTCCTTTCTGCAGGATGTCCAATCTAATCGTTTCTTTTTCTCCGATGTGAGTGCCTGGGAGGCATCCATCAAGTACGGTCTAGGCAAAATGCACCTCCCTGAAGAACCTGCTCTCTTTTTTCCAGACAGGGTCAGACGGGCTGAATATCAGCACCTTCGGATCGATTTGAGACATGTGACGCGTGTTCACTACTTGCCGCTGGTTCATGGTGATCCATTTGATCGCCTACTAATCTCCCAAGCGATCGTCGAGGATATGATCATCCTAACTAATGACGCAGTGATCAAAAGCTACAAGGCAGACACGTTGACCCTTAGTGATATTTCCTGATGGCCGAAACGTTCTACATCACGACCCCGATCTACTACGCGAATAGTTTGCCGCATCTGGGGCATCTATATACGACTATCGTGGCGGATGTGATAGCGCGGCATAAGCGGCAGCGTGGGTTTGAGACGTATTTCCTCACCGGAACCGACGAGCACGGCATAAACATTCAGCGGGCGGCGGGGCGTGAGGGACGGACGCCGCAGGAGCAGGTTGACTACATTTCGGGCCAACTAAAGCGGATGTTCGCAGATTTTCGGCTGGACGGCGAGCACGGTGGCTACGACGTGTTTATGCGGACCACCGAGCCTTTCCATTACGCCGGCGTCCGGCATTTGTGGCGTGAGATCGCGAAAAGCAAGACGCCGAAAGGGAACGAAGCGATATACAAGGGCTTTTACGAAGGTTGGTTTTGCGCTCCGTGTGCTGCGTTCAAGAGTGAGGACGAATATACAATGCCTGAAGGCTCGGACGTGCCGAATTGCCTAATTCACGAGCGACCGCTGGACAAGATAGCCGAGGAAAGCTACTTTTTCCGCCTCTCGGACTATTCAGAGTGGCTGATCGACACGATCGAGCACACCGACGGTCTTGTTCGGCCCGACGCCCGTAAAAACGAGGTTACGTCGTTTATTCGAAGAGGTTTACAGGACCTGTCGATCAGCCGGCTGAAGACGTCTGTCGCTTGGGGCGTTCCCGTTCCCGATGACGAGGATCATGTGATGTACGTCTGGCTCGACGCGCTCTCAAACTACATAACGGCACTAGGTTATGGCGATAGCAGTAGTCAGTCGTCAATGGTCGGTGGTTCGTCAGCAGAAACCGGCCACCGACCACTGACCACTGACAACTTCTCGAAGTTCTGGCCCGCCGTCCATCTGGTCGGCAAAGACATACTGCGTTTTCATACCGTTTACTGGTTTTCCTTTATACACGCGGCCGGATTGGCGTTGCCAAAGTCGGTTTATGCTCACGGCATGTGGCTCGATGCTGATGGCCGTAAGATGAGTAAAACCATAGGTAACGTGATCGATGTTGATGTATTACATCAACACTTTCAGGTCGATGCGGTGCGTTATTTCCTGCTTCGAGATATGGTCTTCGGCCAGGACGGTAAGTTTGGCTATGAGAACCTGATCGAACGAGCCAACGCCGATCTCGCGAGTGGCCTCGGCAATCTCGCGAGCCGCACACTCTCGATGATCACGAAATACCGAGACGGACTGGTGCCGGACGGCAAGATCAGCGAAGAAAACTACATAAACGCCAAACGCGCAGGCATAAATCCCGACGATCAGGAGTTGGTTTCGATTCTCGGCCATGCTCGCGATGAATTTTTGCGTCGGTTCGATAACTTTGAGTTCAGTCAGGCTCTAGAGACGCTCTGGACCGTGATCGCCCGCATCGACAAGATGATCTCGGATGCAAAGCCATGGGAGCTGATCAAGGACGAAAAGCAGGCCGAGACGCTAAACGCCGTTCTGTATCGAGCAACGGAAACGCTTCGATGGCTTTCGATATTGCTCTATCCGGTGATGCCCGAGTCGGCAAAGAGTATCCACAGCCAGATCGGCCTTAGCGAGGATATCGCTACACTTGATCCTGCCGGCCTCGCGTGGGGCGGCCTCGCCGCCGGGACAAAGATCGGTGAAACGGTCGCTGTTTTTCCCCGAATAGAAAAGAACAAAGTTATGAATGAGATCAACGAACAGACTGGACCGCACGCGTCCCGCGTGCAATCAACGGACGCTGGAGAGAACACGGGACTAAACAAATCAACGTCGAGTGCAGGCGAGACGCCTGCGGTCCAGTCAGAAGAGGATAAATTCATTACCATCGACGATTTTATCAAGATCGAACTCCGCGTCGGAGAGATCAAGGTCGCCGAGAAAGTGCCCGATGCGGATAAACTTCTCCGTTTCGAGGTCGATCTTGGCGAAGCGAAGCCCCGCCAGATCCTCGCCGGACTCGCCGAATGGTATGAACCTGAAAAGCTCATCGGCCGCAAGGTCGTCGTCGTCGCCAACCTAAAACCTCGCAAGTTGCGCGGCCTCATGTCGGAAGGCATGATCTGCGCCGCCTCGCTCGAAGACGATTCCGGCCCGAATCCGGCATTGGCTACGTTCCTGGAAGATGTAGAGATCGGAGCGAGATTGAAATAATGCGTTTCGATTGGGATCCCATTAAGGCAGCGGCAAACATCAAGAATCACGAGGGGGTGACGTTCGAGGAAGCTAAAACGGTTTTCGGCGATCCGCTTTCGGCTGTGTTTATGGACGAAGATCATTCATTTGATGAAAAACGTGAGATAATCATTGGGTACTCACAAGGGCAGCGACTATTGGTTGTTTGCTTTACTGAGCGCGAAGAAGATGTGATCCGGATAATTACCGCCCGGCGTGCGGACGCCGATGAACGCCGAAAACACGAAAATGAATCACATAGATGATGATGATGATGATGACATGAAACCTCACTACGATTTCGATTACTCAAAATCAAAGCCGAATCGTTTTGCGGAGAAATACAACAAGATGGTTCGCCACGTCGGTTTGGCTGCTGACGTTGCGGACGAATTTCCGACCGAAGACTCTGTCAACGACGCGTTGCGTGAGTACCTTCGAATCACCCGGAATTCGAATGTTGAAGTTTCAACGCGATAGCCTCTGTAAGGTGGAACAGTCGTAATCGCAACCTTAAACCCCGCAAAATGCGCGGCATCGAATCCCAAGGCATGATCTGCGCTGCGTCGCTGACGGAAGATGACACACCCGCGATTGCGACATTTGCTGAGGATGTTAAGATTGGTGCGAGGTTGAAACAGTGAGGTGCAAGAATGTGCTTTCGTAAGCGAATTGCCGGCTTGTTCGTCGCAGTAGTCGCAATACTGACTTTCACCCAGCTTGCGGAGGCTCAAGCCGGACCGAAGCCGAAGCCAAAATTGCCTGCAAGCAATATCGATCCCGGATCAACCGAAGGGAGTATTTACACAAACAAAACCCTAGGGATCAGAATTGTATATCCGTCAAGAATGGTCGCGGATAGTCGCGAAGAACTCGATGTCGCTAGCCAAGAAGGTCTCGAATTGTACAAACAGTGGGATGGCGAAGACGTCAAGATCGCCGAGACATTAGCGAACCGGGAACGCTCCGTATTTGGTATTAATATGCCGAAGAAGGATGACGACCCGTTTGCATCCTTATCACTTTCAGTTTCTAAGGACACGACGGGCGGCGAACTTGAGCCAATGGTCACAAGGTTCATCAAGATGTTGACTTCCGCACCAAATATTAAGCTAGTAAAGGCGCCAAGAAAAGTGAACCTTGCCGGGCTGACCTGTTTTTCCTTTGAACTATCAGCCGAAATCTCGGGTATTACCGTACGTTCAACTTTCTATTCAACCAGGCGAAAAGCCCATCTCCTTAGTTTTGCTATTACACATTTTGATGATCGGGGACTTGATGTGATGGAAAAAGTACTAAGGGAAATTGAGTTGTTCTAGGTAGTTAAGAATTGCGATTGATCGATTCCCATTGCCATATTGACGGCGAGCAGTTTGATGCGGATCGGGACGAGGTCGTGCAAAGGGCGCACGATGCCGGCGTCGCGGCGATGTTGGATGTCGGCACGGGCGATCCGCATTCGGATGACTTTCGGCGGGCGGTCGCGGTTGCGGAGCGGTATGAGAATGTTTACGCGAGTGTCGGCGTGCATCCGCATGATGCGAAACTTTATGACGACGCGGCCGAAGATCATCTGATCGAACTCACGAAAAGCGAAAAAGTCATCGCATGGGGTGAGATCGGCTTGGATTTTTATTACGATCACAGCCCTCGTGACGTACAGGTCGAGGTTTTCAGGCGGCAGATCGTGACGGCGAAACGGATCGGGCTGCCGATCATTGTTCACAGCCGCGATGCTAATGACGAGACGGTTGAAATTCTCGCTCAGGAATATGCCGGAATAACTGATAACGGAGAACTGATAACTGATAAAGGGCCTGGCGTGATGCACTGCTTTGGCGGGACGCCGGAGATGGCCGAGGCGTTGATGAAGATCGGGTTTCTGATCTCGTTTGCGGGAAACGTGACGTTCAAGAAGGCCGATAATCTGCGCGATGCCGCCCGTGTGGTGCCGCTCGACAGGCTGCTGGTCGAGACCGACTGCCCGTTCCTGACGCCCGTGCCGCATCGCGGAAAGCGCAACGAGCCCGGTTATGTCGTTCACACGGCGATGTTTCTTGCCGACTTATATGGTATTGATCTCGATGTCCTTGCCTACCAGACCACCCAAAACTTCCTAGAACTTTTCGGACTAGCCTTAGCCACGAATGACACAAATGACACGAATTAGGTGTCCATTCGTGCTATTCGTGTAATTCGTGGCAAACTCTCTTTTATGGCAAAAGAAAATTCATTCGACATCGTGTCAAAGACCGACTACGCAGAGGTCGCGAACGCGATCCACCAGACAACGAAAGAGGTGTCGCAGCGGTTCGATTTTAAGGGCAGCCGAGCGACCGTTGAGCTGCAGGACAAAGACCTGATGCTCTCGGCCGAGGACGAGACAAAGCTGCGGAATATGAACGATATTCTTCAGTCAAAGCTCGTAAAACGCGGCGTGTCACTCAAAGCCCTCGATTATCAAAAGGTCGAACCGGCCGCGGGCGGCACCGTTCGTCAAACCGTCAAGATCCAGCAGGGAATCCCGATCGAAAAGGCGAAAGAGGTCGTCAGATTCATCAAAGACGGCAAATTCAAGGTCCAGGCATCGATCCAGGGCGAGACCGTCCGCGTCTCAGGCAAAGACCGCGACACGCTGCAGGACGTCATGGCAAAGCTCAAAGGAAAGGACTTTGGCATCGACATGAAGTTCGACAACTACCGGAGCAATTAACCGCGAAATACGCGAAAAACGAAATAGATCAGATCATCTCGCATTTTTCGCGGTCCATTCTTATGCAGCGATTTGCGCTAGCAAAGAGCAAAACTCTTCCAGTCTCCGCGGCTCGCGTTTTCGACGTGATCGGCCGCGAGATGACGCTTGTCGAGGCTGAGTATGAGCGGCAGGTGTCGTCGAATATTCAGGTTGTCAATTATTTAGGCGACTATGTTCGTTCATCGGGAGGGAAGCGGATCAGGCCGGCGTTGTTGATATTGGCGAACTATGCGGTTGGTGGCCTGGGCGGCGCAGACAATGTCATTCGGCTTGCGACGGTAATGGAGATGCTCCACACGGCGACGCTCGTGCATGACGACATTATCGATAATGCTGATATTAGGCGTAACCGATCGTCGGTAAACGCGCGATTTGGCAATCAGACGGCGGTGCTGATGGGCGACTGGCTGTATATGTCGGCGTTCGAGACGACGGTGAAGGAGCGTTCGCTTGAGATCTTGGACATCCTGACGCGGCTGACGCGCAAAATGACCGAGGGCGAGTTGATCCAACTAACGCGGATCGGCCGTATCGACATCACCGAGGAAGAGTACCTCGACATCCTGCGGCGAAAGACGGCATTTTTGTTTTCAGCTTGCTGCGAGGTTGGAGCGATCCTCGCCGGTGCGGACGAAAAACGGATTGCCGCGATGCGTGACTTCGGGATGGAATTGGGTATTGCATTCCAGTTAGCTGACGATCTGCTCGACCTGACGGGCGAATCGCAGCAACTCGGTAAGGCAGCCGGTTCTGACCTGATCGAGGGCAAAGTAACGCTGCCTCTTATATATCTGCTTAAGGACAATCCGGAGGTTAAGCACGACATCGAAAAGATCATGTTTGACGGTGAATATGCACAGGTTTCGCGGGAGGATGTCCGGCAACTGCTGGCGAACAAAGGCATTCTTGACCGCGTTCGAGACCTTATCCTGGCCCACGCCGATGCCGCAAGAAAAAGTCTTGCAGTTTTGCAGGAATCGGAGTATCGTTCTTGTCTGGAGACGACTTTGCACTTTGTAATGAGCAGAAATAGTTAGTAGGTTACTTTAAGTGCAGCCTTAAAGTCTTTAGTATCAGCATAATGGACGAGAATCTTATAGCAACGCTTGAACAATCGCTAAGGCAAACGCGCAATGCCCAGAACCGACTGATCGGCCGCTTCCGCGAGGCCGAGAATGAGGTTGAGATGTTGCGGATCGAGATCAACGCGCTCGAGAACAGCGCTGCACAGACGGAGAAGGCCATTGACAGTCTCCTTGTTGCAATGCGTTCGGGCTCGCGCCCCTCGGGCCTCGGCACAGCCCCGACGATCGTCGATGAGCCCGGCGATGTCGTTGCTCTTAGTTTGGGAAGGCGTCCCGTCGGCGATACTTTAAGCACTTCGGGGCATGAGAACTCGGTCGCGTATCTTAACCAGAATCAGCATCGCAGCATCCCATCTATCCGAAACCACTTCGAACCGGTGAGCAACCGCTTTGCCGACCGCACGATCACACAGGCCTGCACGCTGCTTCTCCGAGAATCGGGCGGGCCACTGCATGTGAACGAACTTTACAATCTGCTTATCGCGGGTGGAATGAAGTTCAAGGGCAACAATCCTACGATCTCAGTCGCCGTATCGCTGAGCCGCAACCGTCGGTTTCGAAAGGTCGGCCCCGGCACTTTCGATCTGGTCATGCGTGAGGCGATCCAGGCAGCCTCGTAAATCTAGATACGGACGAATTCTGGCCTTGCATTTCTGGCCAAAACGGCGTAGAAAGGTTAGGTCGTATTTCTATCCCGTTATGGAGGATTTGTATGCCTGACTTCCGCCTGTTGGTTGGCAAGGCGGCCAGCCTTTTTGCAGTTTCCGCTCTAGTGGTGTTTGTTGGGATCGCTGTGATCTCGGGTCAGTCGATCCGACTTCGATCGCAGACGGCTCCACCTTGTTCGAGCAATCAAGGCGATGCTCTGCGATACGCCGATCTTTTTGGTGAGAATAATATCGCAGTCCAGGGCAGCTATGGCTGCCGCGGTGCCTTTATCTATGATATTTCCGATCCGGAAGCGCCGGTTCTGGCAAACTACTACGATCCGATCCGCCCGGGCACGTCCGCTACACACGAGCAGTTTTTGGAGGCCGTCATCCTCAACGGTATCGGCTATTTCGGCAGTGGAAACGGAGGCGGCGTGTATATCGTCGATCTTGCAAATCCGTATCAGCCGGCCCTCATGGGAAGGGTGACATCAGCCAGCGGCAGCGGTCATAACTCGATCCACGAGATGGTCGTATTTATGCAGGGCGGCAAGACCTATCTCCTCGAGAATTTCAACGGCACGTCTAACAAGATAATGAAATTCATCGACGTGTCCGACGCGGGAGCGCCGATCTTCATCCGAGATCTAAATCCGTCTGAGCCGCAATGGGTGCACGCGATGGTGATAAAGGGCGACCGGCTTTACACGTCTGGCTGGGGTAACACCTCGTCGCGGGGCCGCACCGAGATATATCAGATCGCGAATATTGCCTCGCAGCCGGCTAGCCTTTTGGGTTTCATTGATGACCAGACCGGTATAACGGCAGGCAACAGCATGCACTCAGCCTGGCCGAGTGAGGATCAGCATTACCTCTATAGCGCTCGTGAGATCGGTAACAGCAGTGCAACGAGTCCCGGTGACATTCGTGTTTATGACATCCAGAATCCGGCACAGCCGCTTTTGATCCGCAAGATCTCGATGGCCGATCTGGGGATCAACGCAGTTACGCCGCACAATCCTGTCGTGAAGGGCGACAAGCTCTACGTCTCGTGGTATCACGCCGGCCTTCAGGTATTTGATCTGTCGGACGACCCGACGAACCCTCGGCGTGTTGGGCAGTACGATACTTATCAGCCCGCGTTTTCTAAAGAGGATCAGGATGAGATCGATGGATTCGAGCCTTGGGACATGGTCTGCGGACGCAGCCTCAGCACTGACATGGGCGTCACTGGTTATCAGGGAGCTTGGGCAGTATATCCGTTTCTTGGCGAAGATCGCGTTCTTGTAGGCGACCTGGCAAAGGGGCTGTTTATCGTTGATGCAAGCCATCCGACGACGCAAGCTCGGAATCAGGTGTCTGATTATGATGGCGACGGCCGAACGGACGTTTCGGTCTGGACGCCGTCCAACGGCGATTGGCTGATCGAATTGAGCGGCAGCCTGAGCACAATAAGCCCGCACTTTGGGCTTCCCGGCGATATCATTACGCCGGGCGACTACGATGGTGACGCGGTGGTCGATCTCGCGGTCTTTCGCCCCTCCACAGGCATGTGGTTTGCCGAGCGGAGCTCATTGGGATTCCTTGGATTTCAGTTTGGTAGCAACGGCGACGTTCCGGTTGCGGCAGATTATGATGCCGACGGAAGGACCGATTTCGCCATTTGGCGGCCGGCCACCGGTATCTGGTATGTGATGCAGAGCACTCTTGGATTCAGGGCCGTTCAATGGGGATCGAGTTCGGACAAGCCGATGATCGGCGATTATGATAATGACGGAAAAGCCGACATGACCGTTTGGCGCTCGTCAAACGGATTTTGGTACACGCTTCAGAGTTCTTCGACGATACCCGCGGTCAGGGCCTTTGGCACCAATGGCGACCGTCCGCTCATGGCAGATTTCGACGGCAATGGCGTTTCCGATCTTGCGGTTTATCGGCCTTCAACGGGTTACTGGTACATCATGGACCCCATAACGAGCGTGTTTAAGAGCTACGCGTTTGGGCTCGCTGAGGATATTGCGGTGCCCGCCGATTACGACGGAGACGGTCAAAGCGATGTTGCCGTCTTTCGTCCGTCAACGAGTCAGTGGTTCCGAATAGACAGCACGACCGGCGGATTCGCTATCCAGCGGCTCGGTGTGGCCGGCGACAAACCTGCCCCATCGTCGGTTCAGCCAAACTAACAGTCATTCACACATTAGGCAAAAGCCCAAGGTCAACTGCTTGACTTTGGGCTTTTTCTTCCTATTATTGCAGTATGAAACTCAACCTGACGATCGGTGGCGGGACCCTTGCGGGCCGCACGTTCGATCTTGAAACCGGCTTTCTCACCGTGGGCCGCAGCGATACATGCAGCGTCCGCCTCGATCCGCTGACGGAACGCATTGCCTCGAAGCAGCATTGCTTTATCGAGGCCCGCGCTGACGGGTTTTACATCACGGACAACCAAAGCACCAATGGGACGTTTGTTAATGGCGAACGCGTCAATTCCGTCCGGCTGAACTCGGGCGATCAGATACAGTTTGGTGCTAACGGTGTAATGGCCGCAGTGCGGATCGATACCGACGGCGGGCAGATGGACAGGGACGAGTTTCGTTCGGCCCAGCTTGAACAGTTTACCGTGGTCGCCGCTCGTGAGCCGCAGAGCCTGCAAGCGTCGCTCGCCAATTTCGGCCTCGGCAGCATGCCCGCCGTCAAGCCCGAACCGAGCAATACGCGCCGGAATATCGGGATCGGCGTCACGATCTTTGGTGTCGTGTTCCTCACGATCGTCGTTGCATTGCTGATGTTCGCGAGCGTCGGCATCGGGCCTGCGCTTGTGGCGACGGTCGTGGCATTCACGCCTGCCATGCTCTATCTGCTTCCGTTCATCTGGCTCGACCGCTACGATCCCGAACCGCTCTGGCTGCTCGCTCTCGCCTTTGCATGGGGAGCTTTAGTTGCCGTGATCGTATCGTTCATCATCAATACGCTGCTCTCGATCATCGTCTCGATCGGAGTGTCGCCCGAGGCCGGTGATATATTCGGGGCGGTCGTCTCGGCTCCGGTTTTTGAAGAAGGCTCGAAAGGCATCGGACTTCTGCTTCTGCTGATCTTTTTCAGGCGCTATTTCGATGATATTCTTGACGGGATCGTGTTTGCCGGCGTCATTGCCCTTGGGTTTGCCACTGTCGAGAATGTCCTTTACTACGGTCGGGCCCTAGGTGGTGGGGGCATGGGCGGCCTTATTGCGTTGTTTGTCCTTCGCGGCATCGCGTCACCGTTCGCTCACGTTACGTTCACCGCCCTCACGGGCATCGGATGCGGCATCGCACGCGAATCGCACAATAAAGCCGTAAGGATTATCCTGCCGGTAGTTGGATATTTCGGTGCCGTGCTGATGCACGCGATCTGGAACGGCGTTGCCGTTTTGGGCGGTTTGGAAGGGTTTTGGCTGGCGTATTTCGTGCTTCAAGTCCCGTTTTTCTCGATCTATGTTATTTTTTCGCTTCTGATCATGTGGCGACAGAACAGGATACTGAAAGAGATGCTCGCCCTCGACATCGCCCGCGGCCTGCTCTCACCCGAACTTGCAAGCAAAGCCACCTCGGCGTTTAGAAGTTCGTTTTGGATAATTGGTGGTATCTTTGAGGGCAAGTTCAAGCCCAGAACGCGGTTCGTCCGAGCCGTCGGGAAGTTAGGCCTGAGCTATTGGCACATCCAGCGAGCGACCGCCGCACAGGGCCAGACCGGCAGTTTTCAGCAAAATCCGATCCTGCGCGACGAGGTGCTTGCGTGGCGGGACAAGGTTTGAACTACATGCCAAGGCTCGCTGATCTTACCGAACGTATGCGGCGGGGATCGGAATATCACCCGCAGCACCGTATTGCCGTATCAGGAACTGACCGTTGGAACTGTAGCTAACGTACCACGTATTCTCCGATTCACGATAAACAGCAAAATCGGTCTTGCCGTCACGGTCGTAGTCGCCGGCGATGGGTCTGTCACCATTTGTGCCCCATGGCATGACAACAAACGAATTGTCGCTGCTTCGATGCACATACCACGTTCCGTTCGATGGCCTGAACACGGCAATGTCGCAGCGCTTGTCACCGTCAAAGTCGCCGGCGATGGGGGCGTCGCCCGACGTTCCGAAGACGACTGTCCGCATCTCGCCGCTGGCACTCTGGAGAATGAACCAAGTCCCGGACGACGGGCGGAACACAGCGTAGTCCGCAATGCCGTCACCGTCGTAGTCAGAGGCCAGCGGAACGTCACCATTCGCTCCGAACCAATATTGCGTCGCCGAACCGTCTGAGCTCCGGAGCACATGCCATACGCCTTCGCTGCCCCGCCAAACGGCGATGTCAGTTCGTCCGTCGCCGTCAAAATCCGCCGGAACTGGCGTGTCGCGGTTCATTCCAAACTGGATCGTCCGAACCTCGCCATCCGTACTTTCCTGAATATACCAAATGCCGTGGCGGAATATGCCGTAGTCTATTTTTCGGTCGCCATCGTAATTGCCCGGCACGACTACGTCGCCCATCGAGCCTTGGCCGAATTGCGAATAGTTGTAGGTTCCGTTCGTCGAATTGTTGACGTACCAGATGCCCGTCGATGGCCGCCAGATCGCGAAATCGGTTTGGCCGTCGCCGTCAAAATCGGAGATCTGGGCCTGGAGCGTGCCGGTGAAATCGATTCCTGTCTGGCTCTGGCTCAGGTTAAAGAAGTTTCGCCTTTGAGGTGAGAAGCTGTAGTCTTCCTTGATCACCTTAACGAAATAGTGTCGGAACGTCTGGATATTGCCGAGGGTGTAACTGCCGTCCTGCGCAGTCTGAACCGACGCGATCAGCGGATCGCCCTCACCCATCTCACGCAGTTCAACGGCGGCATTTGCGATGCCAATGCTATTCCGATCTATTGCGCGTCCCGAGATCTGCACCGGTGCCGGTGGGTTTACGGTCATCGTAATATTGACTGACGTATGCAGGCCGCCGTTATCGAGCGCGCTGGCCCAGATCGTGTAGTTTCCGGGTTGGTTTGGCTGCCACAGGGTGCTAAAGATTCCTGTATTCACCTGGCCGATGGTCGTTGACATTGATTCATTGACCGCCGACACCGTCAGGCGGACGATGGTCCCATCCGGATCGGTCGCGGTGACGTTCACCGGGATCGCTGCCGGCATCGTGTAAACGGATCCCGCGGTCGGGCTGTTGATCTGCACGGTCGGTGCCTGATTAACGCCGGACGCTACAAAATCAACGTCAAGGTTGCTCTGCGTCGCATTCGGGAACGAGTAGAAAGGCGGCGTAAACGTGTAGCTCGACCCCTCCGGCGTGATCGTGTAATCACCGCCAATCGGCACGTTGAAAAAGCCGTAGGCCCCAAAATTGTTTGAGACCGAGGTTTGATTGACAGGATTTCCATTGACCGTTCCGGTAAGACGCACCGTGATGCCCGGCATCCAGCCGCCGTTGGAATTCTCGATATCGCCCTGCAGCCGTATCGTTGTTGGGGCTGCGAATATCTGGACCTGGACGGCGTCCGATTCACGCACGGCGCCAGTCCCGTCGGTTGCGTGGGCATAATAGAAGTACCAACCTTCGGGCACATTCGACAGGGGCAGTTCATACGGGGCCTCGGTGTCCGAGCCGAGAAGGATGGGCGACACTCCGCTCTGATAAAAATCAACTCGCGTGATCGGGGCCGCCGTGCTTGATGCGTCCGCCGCCAGCAGAAAGTTTGCCGGGGCTGTATATGTGGAACCGCTGACAGGGCTCGTCATGCTGACTGAGATACCTGTCTCGCGCGTAGCCGTAAAGTTCTCATTTTGCCAGTCGATATAGCCAAGATATGCGATATTTCGAGTCGGTGGAGCGAAGGTATACCCTTGGAGCTGAGGTGTGATCGTCACGCCGTCATTCGGCGTGGTGCCCAGTCCGGTAAAGGAATAATTGCCCTCGCTGTCAGTCGCCGCGTTGGCTGTGATCGAGGGATTGGTTGGGCTGATCAGATTTAGAATGACACCGCCAACGCCCAGGTTTGTGACATTGTCTCTGATCCTTCCGGTTATGGTGTGGTTAATTGGCGTGACGTTGATGTTGACTACGGCCGTTGCAGTATTGCCTTGGGCGTCCTGTGCCGTGGCCGTCAGCGTGTGTGTGCCAACTTCCATCACGCGCCAATTCCGGGTCCACGGCGGGCCGTTCATCCAAGCGACGATCTGGTTATTTTGGTCCCTGACCTGAACGGCCGTCACCGCCGGCGATACGTTCATGCTGATCGCGACATTATCGCCCTCAACGAAGTTCTGGTTATTTGTTGGCGAATTGAACCCGACCGTGACCGGCCCGCCATTCACCACGAAAACGTGAACGACCTCCATCGAGAGACCGCGAAGGCCCTTGCTGTCCGTTGGGATCGCGTTGAGCGACCAAGTGCCGACGGGCACGTTGTTCCATGTGAATTCATACGGCGCGGTCGTGTCAGTTCCAAGCGGTATCGAGCCTGTCGCACTCGAATACGCCATAAAATCGACCTTGGTTATCGGGTCACCGTCCGGATCGGTCGCTGTCGCCTGGATCACAATGGTAGCCGGTGCCGTAAAAGTCGTGCCGTGTGCCGGGCTGGTGATATAGCCCTCGGGCTCTTGATTTCGCAGGATGGTAAAATCGGCGGATTGATTTGCCCCGAGATTGTTAAAGATCGCGCTTTCGGGTTCGGTCAGATAACCGATCTTCCGGACGGTGACGGTATAATTACCGCCCGCCGGCAGCGAGCTGAAACTAAATGGGCCGCCGCTGTAGGGCAGAGTGTATTGACGATTGGCTGTGCCCGTCAATGTTACGACTATTGGGGCATAGTCCCAATTGTTATAGCCATAGTTCTCGTTCGTGACGTTGCCGCCTATGTTATAGGTTGTTGCATTCTCGTCCGTGGGGGCGACCTTGGCGACGAAACCGTCCTTGCTGCTGATGTTCCACGGATCGTTGTTTCTGACCGTTTGAAACGCGTTCGGAGTAACCAAAATGTTCGTCGTGTGGCCAGTGACAAAGGCATTGTCCGATTGGTCAACGGCCAGATCGTAGCCTCCGCCCACGCCGAGGAATGTCGAATAGACGAGGGCGTTGCCATCCGTATTCATGCGGGCCAGGAATATATTGCCGAGCGTTCCATTGAGAGAATTCTTGAGCGGAAAGTTTGCCCCGCTCGCAGTTTCCCCTGTGATGAAAACGTCGTTTGAACTCCCGAGGCCGATGGCAAAGGGCTGGTCCTTGCCCTGAGCTCCGAAGAATGTTGAGAAAATGAGGGCGCTGCCGGCCGGATTCAATTTGGTGATGATGCCGTCCTCATTGCCGTTGAATGTCACGTCATAGGCGCCGGCCGTGGTCGGAAAGCCGGAGTTCTCAGTGCGGCCCGTTACATAGATATTCTCTGCCGCATCGAGCGCGATGCTGCTGATCCGGTCGGATTGAAGGCCGCCGCCGAGGTATGTAGCGAAGACTAGTGCATTGCCCGCGGGGTTCATCTTGCCAATGTAACCATCGATGCCGCCACTCGATGCCGGTTGAAACGCACCGGCGGTCGTCGGCTGATTTGTGCCCGCAGTCCCGCCGAATGTCGCATTATCGTTCGCGTCCAGCGTCACGTCGGCAATCGAAGCGTCAAACAGCGTCGAGTAAACGATGCTGCCCGTGGATCCCAATTTAACGAGATAACTGCCGCTATAGAAGATGCCGTTGCAGTTTCCGGGCGTGTTGTTGCAGAGTTGCGGCTTATATGCCCCGGGCGTGGTCGGAAAGTTTCCCGACGATGCGTAGCCCGCAAAAACGGCTGTTCCCGTCGTGCGATTTACAGCAATGCGGCCGCCGAGGTCAGTGCTGTTGCCGCCGAGGTAGGTCGAAAAGATGATCGCCGTCCCAGTTGGGTTGATCTTTGCCGCAAACGCGTCGTCTGTTCCGCCAAAGGTCGCTTGGTAGGCATTGACCGTCGGCAGATCATTTGACATTGTAGTTCCGCTGATGAGAATGTTTCCGTCGGCATCTAACGCCACATCGCTGCCTGATTCGCTGCCATTGCGCCCGCCGTAATACGTCGAGAAGACGAGTGCTGTTCCGCTCGGGTTCATTTTTGTGACAAAAGCGTCGTACCAGTTCTGGTTGTTTGCCGAGGGTAATAATTGTGGTTTGATCGTGCCCGGCGTCGTCGGGAAGTTAAGTGATGCAGCAGTTCCAGTGATGTAAGCGTTCCCCGCGGCATCGACCTTTATTCCGCGCCCCTCATCAAATGCGTTGCCGCCGAGATAGCTGCCGTATGACAGGATCGGGTCGATGACAAGTTCTTTGGAAGCGTCGTATTCGCCGAGGGCGAACGTCACGCGGTCCTTATCGAGCTTGTAAAGCCCCGCAACCTCGCGCCGTTCGCCGTTGACTTGCTGGTAAACGATCGGTTTGTGCTGTCGGAGCACGCCCGCGCCCGTGTCCAGCACGAGGTCGCCGCTCATTTTGTCGATCTTTGCTCTCTTGATACCGTCAAACCTTAGTCCGATCTGCTGCGGATCGGAGCCGGCCTTGACAACGAAATCGTATTCTAATTGCTGATTATTGCCATAAAAAATGAGGTCGATCCCCGGATAAACCTCTGAATACTTTACTCTGCGATAATTCGCGATCTCGGTTCGCCAGCCGTTTGGATCGTTGCCGATCAGATAATTGGAGCGTCCCGCAGTCTCGTCAAAACCGATGACCTGTGCGTCGGGTGAGGCTCCCTCAATTTGCATGCGAACCGCCGCTGCACGTTCCGGAATCTTCCCCTTTCCGCTCCTTACAAGCGAAACGACGGCCTCAGAACCCGTTAGAAACATTGAGTAACCGTTACCACGTGAGACGAATTTGACGCGCTCATCGGTCTGCCCGACATTTGGTTCAAAATGAAGCGGCAAACGGCCATAGGCTGCCTTTGCAGTTTCGATTTCAGCCGGATCGGGCGGCTGAGACTCGTTCGCTTCTATCTGCGGTTCGTTGATCGTTGCCTGCGGAATACCTGTATTATCGGCCACAGGCCCGAATACAACGGCTCCTCCGATAACGGTCGCCAGCAACAAGAACGCTAAGAATGCGGCTTGAAATAGGTCCTTCATCTTTTCTCTCCTTTGGGAAAGCAAGCTGTCCGGCGTGCGTGCAAAATTATTCACGATTTTGGTTCGCCTCACATACCGACAGTGTTTGCACGCATACAGAAAAGACACGATCGAGCTTACAAACCAAAAAAAAGCAGAAGTCCCAATCGAGGGAGCTTCTGCCTGTTGTTTGATCTGGTAGGCCGTGCAGGGATCGAACCTGCGACCCACGGATTAAGAGTCCGTTGCTCTACCAACTGAGCTAACGACCCAAATCATCACAGAGTATAGCAAACGAATTTTTCTTCGCCAAGAGGTGCAAGGTTTGCTTCCAAAGGCGTTCTTGCGAATAGCGGCATTGCATTGTTGCGCCTTTCTGGCTGACAATATCGTTTTGATCAAATGAAGGAGTGTCCCAAGTGCGAGTTGGTCTATTCTGACGAGACGATGGTATGTCCCGTTGACGAGACCGAGACGCGCCATGCAATGCCCGGGCCGACGCTGCTCGACGGCAGATATCAGCTTGAGAGCCGTCTGGGCCGCGGCGCGATGGGTTACGTCTTCCTTGCCAAGGACAAGAAATTCACGACGAAAAAGCTCGCGGTAAAGACCGTTAGGCAGGACATTCTATCAAGTGAGGACCTGCAGGAAGGCGAGGCCATTGCACGATTTGAACGTGAAGCTCAGGCCGCCGCTTCGATCCAGCATCCGAACACGGTGAGCGTGACAGACTTTGGCGAGACGCCTGAAGGCGTGTTCTATCTCGTCATGGAATACGTCGAAGGCGAGACGCTGCACAAGCTGCTTCGCCGCGAGGGGACATTGCCGGTCAAGCGGGCCGTAAGCCTGCTGCGTCAGATCGCTGACGGTATCGAGGCCGCACATGAATTGGGTATTCTTCATCGCGATCTCAAGCCCGCCAATATCTTCATTATGAAAGGCAAGGGCGACGGCTTTGTAAAGGTCGGCGATTTTGGCCTCGCAAAGATCGTCAATCAGACCGTTACCGACATCAGTTCGCAGGCTACACCATCGTCACGCGGGATCATCGGGACGCCCGAATTCATGTCGCCGGAGCAGATGCAGCCTGAGATGGGCGTCGATAAACGCGCCGACTTGTATGCTCTGGGGACGATCGCCTATCTGATGCTCGGCGGCAAGACCCCGTTTACGGGTGACCTGATGCAGCTCGTGATGCAAAAGATCATGCACCGGCCGCCGCCGCTCTCATCGATCCGAACGGACATCCCGGCCGATGTTGACCGCGTGATAATGCGTTCGCTCGAGATCGCGCCGTCAGAGCGGCCGGCATCGGTTGGCGACTGGATCACCGAACTCGAAGAGGCGGCCGAGGACGTTACGGAAGCAAAACGTGGCGGCATGTCGCGGCTCGTGGTGCTCGCGCCTGTCAATGCCGAGGTCTATGTCAACGACGAGCGAAAGGCAAGCGTCGGCAGTTCGGGCCGTGTCGTTTTGACCGATATCCCGCCCGGCGAGCACATTTTGCGTGTCTCAAAGCCCGGCGAACGCGACGACGAACGCGTGATCGAGGTTCGTGCAGGAGCGCAGGAACAGGTCATTCAGGCCCAGCTAAAAACTCCGCAGGGGGGCAGTCAGCCCACCTCATCGCAGGGCGCGGGTTCGAGCGGCGCTCCGGCATCGAGCATGATGCCCGGTATCGTCGCGTGCAGCAATTGCGGGTCGCGATTCGCTGACGGCGTTCGCTTTTGCGGACGCTGTGGCGGCGGCCGATTTGTAATGGTCAGTCCGGGCGAGGCCGAGGCCGTAGGATTTCCGTGTCCACGATGCCAGGCTCCTCTTCCTGCAAATTCACGCTTTTGCGGTCGCTGCGGCCTCAACATCCCACCCGGCGGCATCCACGCCAGCCAACCGCCATCCTACAGCCCGCAATCGACGGCCCAGAATCCGCAATTCTTCACGGCGCCTCCGCAACAGGTCTCGCGCCTCTGCCGACGCTGCAACACGGCCTATCCGCCGCATATCCGATTTTGCGGCAAATGCGGGTTGACTTTGCATTAAAGTCGCCTTTTCTACTCGGTTATGGTTATAATGATTCCGTTCCAAAGCAAACCGATATACACGGGGACCTGCCATGAAGATTTGCCCGCGATGCCAGAAGACATACGCCGACGACAGCCTTAATTTTTGCCTTGAGGACGGCTCGACCCTGACGCAAATGGCCGGTGCGCAGCCGCCGCCGACGGTGCAGATGCAGCAGGCTTTTCCGACGCAGCAAGGCCCGGGGCAGCAGACAGGCCAAACCGGCTGGAATGTCGGCCAGCAGCAAGGTTATTCTCTGCAGCCGCCAAAGAAGTCTTCAAAGGCGTGGGTCTGGGTGCTCCTGATCCTCGGCGTGCTTGTGCTGCTATGCGGGGGCGGCTTTGCGGGGCTGATCTATATAGGGAGCCAGAACGACGCCCAACGGGGTAACGAGGTCGCCTCAAATGGCAATTCATCGACATTCGGCAGCAAGAATTCCAATAGCTCGACATCGACGGGCGGACGCTCGGCGTCAACCAAACTTGATCTTTCAAAATGGGAACAGACGGATGCAAGCTACGGAAATACCGATTATTCTGATGGCGAATTTAGGATGTCATCGAAGTTGAAAGGCTACTATTTTGTGCTCGCCGGCACTGCCGACCAGAAATCCGTCAACGCTGATGTACTGGTGACCGCGAGGAATATTGATGACGCCACGACGAATCTCGGATTCGGCCTCGTCTTTCACAGCAAGACGACTCCGCTAGAGCAGGGCTATGCGCTGCTGATCGACTCAAAGAAAAAGCGCTATCGCGTGGTCCATCACGAACCGAAAAAGGAAACGGCGGTCGTCAATTGGACAAAATCCGACGCGATACTCGACGGCACGTCTGAGAATACGCTTGAGATCCGCGACCAGAGCGACAGTATCGATATCTACATTAACGGCAAGAAGGTGAATTCGATAAAGAACCAGTATGGCTATTCGAGCGGTGTTGTCGGCCTCTACGCAGCCGACGCCGTCAAGATCGGATTCAAAAATCTTGAGATCCGAAAGTAACTGAGAATTGATAATTGAGAATGAAAAATGAAAGTAGGCTGTCGATCGTTAGGCCCGGTAGTTCTCTCGCGTTGATTTTCAATTCTCAATTCTCAATTCCTAATTAAGATGAAGCAGTGCCCGCGTTGCAAGCAGACCTATAGCGATCCGTCTCTCAACTTTTGCCTTGAGGATGGTGAACTGCTGATCGCATTCTCTCAGGAGCCGCCGCTTGGCCGTTACGCTGACGAAACACCGCCGACGATCCTGCTCGACCAGTCGCGGGTAACGAATCCGACGAATTGGCCTCAGCAACCCACGGGCCAGCCTCCGGTAAAGTGGCAGCCGAGCGCCGTCCAGCAGCCGCCATTCGGTGGTTATGTTGCGTCGCCGAACCAGTCGCTTGCTGTCGTTGCTCTGATCCTCGGCATCTCAAGTTTGACCGTCGGCTGGTGCTGTTATATCGGGCTGTTGCTGGCTCCGGCGGCCCTCATCACAGGCGTCCTCGCAAAATCGCGGGCCGACAAGGAGCCCCAACTGTATGGCGGTCGCGGAATGGCGATCGGCGGGATCATCATGGGCGCAGTAGCGTTGGCGATATACGTCCTACTCTTTATTATCTATGGGCTCGCGCTGATCGGCGGCAGTCTAAGTTAAACTACTAGCGGAGCCCATCGGCGAAAATGCGAGTCACTCTTCACGTCGTTGCCGGCCCTCAGACGGGCCGCGATTTCAGTTTCGATCAGCACGACACCTTTCTGATCGGAAGGAGCGACGACGCGCAGTTCTGCCTACCGCATGACAGGTTCTTTTCCCGACACCACTGCCTGATCGAGATCGCGCCGCCGCAGGCGTTCCTCCGCGACCTTAATTCTACGAATGGCTGCTTCGTAAACGGCATGCGCGTTGCTGAGGCCCATCTCAAGAGCGGCGACCGCATTCAGGGCGGCGAGACCGTTCTTGAGGTCGAGGTGACAACGGGACTCGAGGATTTTGCCAATACGGCCGAATTGCTTTCGCATCCGTCGGTCGTCAACGTTACTTGCCTGAATTGCAGCGTGCCTGCGGCGGTCGAGGCGACTCATCCCGAGGCCAAGCTATCGTTCGTGTGTGATGATTGTCGCGAAAAACTCAAGACAAATCCTCAGCCGATACCGAACTACCAGATGATCCGCGTTATCGGCCAGGGCGGCATGGGCAGCGTGATGCTCGGCCGTTCAGACGCCGATGGCCGAGCGGTCGCAATAAAGACGCTGCTTCCCGAGGTCGCCGTCAGCGAGCAGTCGCTGAAGCGCTTTATGCGCGAGATCGAGGTCGCCGCGTCGCTAAAACATCCAAACATCGTCGAATACGTCGCGCACGGCACGCACAACGGCTTGGTCTATCTCGTGACCGAGTTTATTCAGGGAATGGACGCATCACGCCTCGCGAGGCATCGTGGCGGCAAGCTCGATTTTCGCGAAGCGATACAGGTCGTCGAGCAAACGTTGGCCGCGCTTGATTTCGCGCATAATCTCGGCTTTGTCCACCGCGACATCAAGGAACAGAACATTCTGGTTGCCGGTGACTTTCCGGGCTCGACCGCCAAGCTGACGGATTTTGGACTCTCCAAGAGCTTTAAGGAAACGGGAATGTCCGGTGTCACAATGGTTGGCGACGTCGCCGGGACCATTGCCTATATGCCGCCGGAGCAGATTCGCGACTTCAAAGAGGTTAGGCCTCCCTCCGATATCTACGCAATTGGCATGACGGCGTATAGTCTGCTCACCGGCGCCCACGCCCTCGACATCGCGCCAAAGGCTGGCATTGCCGAGACGGTAAAGGCCATCTTCGAACGGCCCGTCGTTCCCATCCGGAGCCGCGTCCCAGAGGTGCCCGAGCATGTGGCATCGGTGATCGAAACTTCGCTCGCCAAGCAGCCCGAAATGCGCTGGCGAACCGCCGGTGCTATGCGTGAAGCTCTTCTGTCTGCCGCTTCGTCTGGTTGAGCCTGTCCGCTGCGACGATCAGGCCGATCAAGACCCACAGGTGGCGGGCATTCTCAAACGAACCGGCAAATCCCTGAATCACAAGGCACGATACAAACGCGACGCCCATCGCGAGTCTGACCGACGACAATTCCGATCGATCGGCCGACGAAAAACCTGCACGTTTCATTACCGCAATGACGACCGCCGTCAACGCGCTCGCCCCGACGATACCGGCCTGAGCGGCGACGTTCAGAGCGACGTTATGTGCGTCCGTAATAAGCGTCCAAGCGCCTGCGGGGACTCGATAGGCAAGATCGACGACGGGCAGACCGAGGCCGACACCGAATAGCGGATGCGACGCGATCGTTGCCAACGCCTGTTGCCATACCAGCAGTCTTGCGGTCGGCGTAATATCATATCCGGCAAGCGAGAAATATACAGGCCCCGACGTGCCGAAAGGCGTGATCGAAGAGACGATGACAAATGCCGCGATCGCCGCGATAACGCCCGCCAACGCGAGCTTTGGCTTTACGTTGTCCTCCGAACGTCCTGCGAAATAAAACCACAGGCCAATCGCGGCAAGGACCCCGCCGATCCCGGGCGTGAGCGTAAAGAAGATCGCGACCGAGAATACGACGAGCAACGCGAAGAACACGACGGTGCCGATACGCTCAGAGCGCCAAAACGCAAACAGCATCATCAAGCCGACGGTCAGATAATTGCAGAGCATCGCCGGATACTCGAATGTGCCTTGTATTCGCGGATAATTGCCGGGCGGCAGTGTGCCGTAGTGATGCATCGCAAAGGCGGCGAGCGGATTGTCCCAGCCGATATAGAACGAAACGGCTGTTACCGTCGGAACCAATGCTGCGACCGTTCCGGCTGCAAGCCAGACGATCAAGGTACGAATAAGCATTTGCTCGGAGCGGACGATGTTGAGCGTTATCGCTGCGAGACCGATGAGATAAAGCTCCGCCGGAAGCCGTCTGATGCTACGGACGTTGTCGATCGAAAGCAGCGCTGAAAGCGTCAGGGCGAGAGCGTATATGCCAAGCCAAATGTATGCACGATCAAATTCAAATGAGGCGTGACGAAACGCGACCGCGACCGCAAACAGGACAGCGCAGGCAAGAAAGATAAAGTCGGTTGCGACCGCCGTGCTGCCAAGCAGAAAAACACTTGGCCGCATAAAGGCAAGTGAAAAGATCAGAACGAGAAACGTCCATTCGACAATAGTCGTTAGCATCGAGCCGTTGGGTCTCATTAGGCCAGAGTGTCGTCACGGGCGACGCGCATCGCGTGCAGGACCGAATTGATAACGCCGCCGATCATCAGGGCCAGTGCCGTCAGATAGAGCCACAGCATCATTATCATTACGGCGCCAAGCGAGCCATAGGCCTTGTTGTATGAATTGAAATAGCCGAGATATGTGCGGAATGCGGTGGTAAGCAATATCCAAAGAACGATAGCCACCACTGAGCCGGGCGTGATCCACACCCAGCGCAACCGCTTAAACGCCGGCAGCAGATTGTAGATCACCTCACAGGTAAACAGCATCACCGCGAATATCGATATCCATTGAATTGCGACCAACACCAGCGGTGAAGTGATCTCAAAACCCAACGCTGCGGTCGCGTGCTGGACCAATTGCCACCCATAAAAGACGATCGCCAGCACCACTGCCGACAAAAGGCTGACAACCAGCGTGAGGGCGAGCGACTGCATCTTTGACCGCCACCACGGCCGCTGATCGATGAAGCCATACACAGAATTAAGAGCGCTCCGTATTGCATCGACGCCCGCTGATGCCGACCAGAGCGTGACTATAAGGCCGAGCGTCAGCTTGCCGCCGGTGCTGTTCGCGACGATCTCGTCAACGGTCTTTCGCACGAGATCAAATGCCGTGACAGGCATGATCTGCCTTAGATAGCCAAATAGCTCATTGCGCAAACCGTCCGACGATTCTAAAACGATACCAAACAGCGAAACGAGAAAATATAGCAGCGGGAACAAGGCGAACGAAAAATAGAATGCGACCTGTGCCGCACGGCTGAAGATATCGGCGTCAAATGACACGTCGTAAAGACGCTTGAAAAAATGCTTCCAATGAAATTGGTCGGGCGTCGTCATCTATTGCAGAAGTCCGCGCGTAAGCAAGGGCGGATTACTCAGGTCGGATGTATCGCCCTTGCTCACGCGCGGGCTTGTGCACCCTTTTCCACATACACTCGAGGAACCCTCGGGCTGATGCCACATGTGATCTCGTAACCGATCGTGTCGAGTTCGCAGGCGAGGTCGGCGGCAGTGACAGTCGTGTCGCCGGAGCCGCCGATCAGGAAGACCTCGTCGCCGACGGCGGCGTTCTCAATATCTGTTACATCGAGCAGTGTCCAATCCATCGAAACGCGGCCGACCACCGGTGCAAACTTGCCGTTCACAACCACGCGGCCCCTATTCGACATCGCCCGCGGATAGCCGTCGGCATAGCCTATCGGCACGAGTGCGATACGCGACGCGCGGCTTGTATGAAACGTCTGCCCATAGCCCAGGCCTTCGCCGGCGGGCACATCCTTGATATGGGCGATTCGCGAACGAAGCGACATCACCGGCCGCAACTCGGGCCTTTCGGAAGTGTTCGGCAAAATATCGGACAGCAATCCATACAATGCTCCACCGAGACGGACCATTCCGCGACGCGACGCGCGGCACCGGATCGATCCCGGCGAATTGGCAATATCGATGACCTGCGGTGAAAAGCCTTCACGCTCAAATACGCCGACAGCCTCATCAAACCGCTCGATCTGTCCGGCCGTAAACTCATCCTGACTCGGATCGTCAGCCGATGCCAAATGGCTCATGATGCCGACGATACTCAGGTTTGAACAGGCTTTGAGTTCGCGCGCAAATGTCCGCGCATCCGGCCATCTGACACCGACGCGGCCCATGCCGGTGTCGATCTTGACGTGAATGTTGATAGGCTTAGCGCCGACGAGATCTGACAGCCGTCGAGCCGTTTCGATACTAAATATGACCGGTGTCAGGCCGTGTTCAATGATGAGTTGCTCCTGGCCCGGCCAAAACGAGCCGAGACAAAGGATCGGCCGCGTCACGCCGGCTTTTCGCAATTCAACGCCTTCTTCAGGTATGGCAACGCCAAACCAATCGACGCCTTCCGTCTCCAGCCGCAGAGCACATTCGACCGCGCCGTGGCCATAGGCATCAGCTTTGACGACAGCCATGTAACTGACATCGTCGCCGATGAATCGCTTTGACGCATGAAAATTGAACGCGAGCGCGTCGAGGTCGATGTAGGTCGCGGTAGGGCGCTTTTCGTTGAGGGTCATCATCGACTGGAGGGGCGAGCATCTTGCTCGCCCGTGCGCGAAGCATTCTCGATCAACATCTGGTTAGGCTACGGGCGAGCAAGATGCTCGCCCCTCCAATCACAACGGAATATTCCCGTGCTTCTTTGGCGGATTTGAGTCGCGCTTATTTCTTAACAGCGACAACGCCCGGATCAGCTTTGGCCGCGTAAAGCGTGGTTCGATCACCTCATCGATAAAGCCGCGTTCGGCCGCAACATACGGATTGGCGAACTTGTCGTTGAATTCGTCGATTATCCTTGCCCGATCTTCCTCAGGGTTTGTCGTGTCGGCAAGCTGCTTGCGATACAGGATGCCGACCGCGCCCTCGGCTCCCATGACGGCGATCTCGGCGGTCGGATAGGCGAAGTTGATGTCCGTGCGAATATGCTTTGACGCCATCACGCAGTACGCGCCGCCGTAGGCTTTGCGGGTGATGACGGTGATCTTTGGCACGGTCGCCTCGGCGAACGCAAAGAGCAGCTTTGCACCGTGACGGATGATGCCGTGATGCTCCTGATCGACGCCCGGCAAAAATCCAGGCACGTCCTCAAACGTAATGAGAGGAATATTAAAGCAATCGCAAAACCGCACGAACCTCGCCGCCTTTACCGAAGCATCGATGTCGAGCACGCCCGCGAGAAACGCCGGCTGGTTTGCGACGATCCCGACCGAGCTGCCGCCGAGCCGCGCAAATCCCACGACGATGTTTGGTGCGTAATGCTCCTGCACCTCGAAGAAATATCCGTCGTCAACGACAGAGTGAACGATATCGCGAATGTCGTAAGGCTGATTGGCGGACTCGGGAACGATCGAGTTCAAAGCCTCGTCCGCACGATCCGACGGGTCGCTCGTCGCTACAAAAGGCGGGTCATCCACGTTATTCGACGGCATGAACGAGAGCAATTCCCGCGTGATCTGCAGAGCGTGCTGATCGCTGTCGGCGGCAAAGTGTGCGACGCCGGACTTGACGTTATGCGTCATCGCTCCGCCGAGTTCATCCTTGGTCACGTCCTCGTGCGTGACGGTCTTGATCACGTCGGGGCCCGTGATGAACATATACGACGTGTCCTTGACCATTACGTTAAAGTCCGTAATGGCAGGCGAATAGACCGCACCGCCCGCGCACGGGCCGAGGATGCACGAGATCTGCGGCACGACGCCGCTCGCGAGCGTGTTCCTGAGGAAAATGTCCGCGTAGCCGCCTAAGCTTACGACGCCTTCCTGAATTCTCGCTCCGCCCGAATCGTTCAACCCGATGACAGGCGCACCGACCTTCATCGCGAGGTCCATCACCTTGCAGATCTTCTCGGCGTGCGTCTCAGACAGGGAACCGCCAAACACCGTAAAATCCTGTGCAAAAACAAACACCTCACGCCCGTCAACCAGCCCGTGGCCCGTCACAACGCCGTCGCCGGGGAACTTCTGCTCCTCAAGCCCAAAGTCCGTCGAGCGATGCGCGACAAACTTGTCAAACTCCTCAAACGACCCTTCGTCCAGAAAAAAATCGATCCGCTCGCGCGCCGTCATCTTGCCCGACGCCCGCTGCTTCTCAACCCGCTTCGCCCCGCCGCCCTCCTCAGCCGCCGCCGATCTTTCCTTAAGCAGTT